>JBIIHD010000108.1:0-5193 GCA_044236095.1 Crocinitomicaceae bacterium
AGCACTTCAAATTTAGAATTTAATGCCGTTTTGATCAATTTATATCGCAATGGGATGGACAGCAACGGATGGCATGCCGATGATGAGAAAGAACTGGGTGAAGATCCGTATATTTCCTCAATCAGTTTGGGAGCTGAACGTATTTTTGAATTAAAGCACAATCAAACCAAGAAAAAAATAAAACTAAAGCTAGAACATGGCAGTCTTTTGTGTATGATGCAGGGAAGTCAAAAGTATTGGAGGCATCAATTACCCAAAGACAAAGCGATCAATGAATCGAGAATCAATCTAACTTTTCGAAAAATTTATTAGCTCGAACAAACAAATAAAAATTGTATATTTGGTTCTCCAAACGCTAAAATTCAACGAATTATGAAAAATTTTAAACTCATTTTAACAGCCTTAATAACCATTATTTCTATTCAAGTAAGTGCTCAAATCAGTGTTATCACTCAAAATACTTCTGCCCCAGCCAGTTGTGACGGTTCAGCTTGCCTAGATTCGTCTGCTGTAGGAGTTGTCAATCAAACATCGATTTATTGGGCCGGAGGAGGTTCAATCCTTCAACAAGGAACTTACTGCATTGATAGTTTGTGCGCTGGTACTTACACCGTTTCCTATACAATCAATGGAACTTCAATGACATCAACCTTTACCATTGGTTCAGGATCAGGAAACCCATGTGCTGGTTTATCTGCAACATTAAGCATTCAATCCGCTTCTTCGTTATCTTCTTGCGATGGTTCGGCAACTTGCACACCAACCGGTGGATCCGCACCATACACCTATCAGTGGTCAAATGGTGAAACACCTAATACAGCATCTAATTTATGTGCTGGATCTTACATTTGTTGTTATGTAACAGATATGAATGGTTGTACAACAACTGCGTGTGATAGTATTTCTTATCAAGGGCAAACTTCTGGAGGTGGAGACACTTTAATCATTTCTGGTAATGGTGGTTGCAACAATCCAGCAGGTAGTATTGTGATGCAAATTGAGGATTGTAACTTCGATTTTAACGCGGTAGATACTGCCTATTTATCTACTGTTGTTTTGGGATCTAATCCCATGGATTCTTCAACCGTTTTATGGATATTTGTTGATACCAATGGGGTAAGCACAATAATTACTTCTGTTTCGCCAGGATTTAATGCAAACGGTTGTTACGATTATACGCTCATTCTATTCTGTTCTCAAAAATCTATGAACATAAAATACATTTTCGTAAACGGACAATATACTTATCAAAGCTCTGGTATTGAGTCTTTATCTTCCACACAAAAAGAACTCGTGAAAATTGTTGATTTATCTGGAAGAGAAGTGACGAATGAAAGCACAAACGGAATCTTGATTTACCATTATTCTGACGGTTCTCATCAAAAAGTCTTCGTTTGGAAAGGAAATTAATTTCAATTTTTCAACAAAGTGTAATTTGAAAGAATAGGAAGTTTTATACTTGAAAATCCTCTAACTTCAAATTGAGCCATTCTAGTGTTGAATGACAGAAAATGTTTTCAATGTCACGTGGGTCTAGATCGCTTTCTTCAATAAATTTCCCGATTTCTAGATCCCCTAATGGAAAAGGATAATCTGATCCAAGACACACTTTTCGACTTCCTTGAAGGTTTAAAATGTATTTCAATGCATCTATATCGTGCGTAATGCTATCTACCCAAAACTTACCGATGTATTCACGAGGATTTACCTGATTATCAATTGCTACTAGATCTGGCCGGCAATTAAATCCATGCTCAATTCGTCCAATGGTTGATAAAAAGGATCCTCCGGCATGCGAAAAGCAAACACGCAGTTTAGGCAAACGCTCCAAAACTCCTCCAAAAATCAAAGAACATGCAGCGCGAGATGTTTCGGCTGGCATACCCACCAACCAAGGAAGCCAATATTTTTGTAATTGATCAAAGCCCATCATTTGCCAGGGATGAATCATTACAGCCATATCCAATGCCTGACAAGCTTCAAAAATGGGAAAGAACTTATCCTCGTTGAGATTTTCAGTATTGATATTTGATCCTATTTGAATTCCAACCAAGCCAATCTTTTTACAGCGTTCCAATTCTCGAATAGCTGTTTCAGTATCTTGCATTGGTATTGTTCCAAGTCCAATATAGTTTTTAGGATAACGCGCAACCAAATCCGCTATGTGATCATTTAAAAATTGAGATAACTCTTCGCAATCAGCTGGTTTTGCCCAATATGAAAACAAAACAGGAATTGTACATACAACTTGGACTTGTGTGTTGAATTTTGCATATTCACCGATGCGAAGCTCTTCATTCCAACAGTTTTCTTTGATCCGTCTAAAGAATCGCCCTCCTTGCATCATATCAGCGACACCTTCTTCGACGTGATTCAAGTCAATAAAATCACCATATCCAAATTTTTCTGTCCATTTAGGCAGATGCTTTGGAATAATGTGAGTATGCATGTCAATTTTCAACATCGTGATATGATTTAACTAAAAAAGCCGGATATACCGGCTTTAAAATTTGTTATTTAAAATTAGGCTAAAACTTCTTTTACCTTATCGGCAGCCTCTTGAAGAAGTACCGCAGAATGAACATTCAAGCCTGAATCATCAATTAGTTTTTTAGCTTCTTCCGCATTTGTTCCTTGCAAACGAACTATAATTGGAACCGGAACTTTACCCATATTTTTGTAAGCATCTACAACTCCTTGGGCAACTCGATCACAACGTACGATTCCACCAAAAATATTAATCAAGATAGCTTTAACATTCGGATCTTTCAAAATAATCTTGAATGCCTTTTCAACACGTTCAGCATTTGCCGTTCCACCAACATCCAAAAAGTTTGCTGGATTTCCGCCAGATAATTTGATGATATCCATCGTTGCCATGGCTAGACCAGCACCGTTTACCATACAACCTACGTTTCCGTCAAGTTTTACGAAATTTAGTCCTGCTTCGCCAGCTTCAACTTCGGTTGGATCCTCTTCGGTAACATCTCTCATTGCCAAATAATCGGGATGACGCATCAATCCATTCCCATCCAAGGTAACTTTTGAATCGACCGCAATAATTTTATTATCTGAAGTTTTCAAAACCGGATTAATCTCAAACATGGAAGCATCTATTCCATCGTATGCTTTGTAAAGTGCAGCGACAAATTTTGTCATTTGCTTGAATGCCTCTCCCGACAAACCTAAATTAAACGCAATTTTACGTGCTTGAAAACCTTGAAGTCCTACACGTGGATCGATGTATTCTTTAAAAATGAGATGAGGAGTATGTTCAGCCACATGTTCGATGTCCATTCCACCTTCAGTTGAATAAATAATTACATTACATGCTTTTTCTCTGTCTAATAGAACCGACATGTAGAATTCACTTGGATCTGATTCTCCTGGATAGTATACATCTTGAGCAATTAATACTTTATTCACTTTTTTTCCAGTAGCATTTGTCTGAAGAGTCACCAAATGACCACCCAAAATTCCTTGAACTTTTTCCTCGATTTGGTCAATCCCTTTCGCCAAAACAACTCCGTGGGATCCTGTTTCAGTAATTTTTCCTTTCCCTCGACCACCGGCATGAATTTGTGCTTTCACTACGTACCATGAGGTACCTGTTTCCTCTGTCAATTTCAATGCAGCAGCGCGAGCATCTTCAACTTTGTCAACCACAATTCCTTCTTGAATTGCTACACCATAAGATTTTAAGATCTGTTTTCCTTGATATTCGTGTAAGTTCATCTCATTATTTTAGGTTGTAAAAGTAACAGAATTTCTTGAAATACCGATTGAAAAAATGGAAAATAATAATTGAATAAAATATGTTTTTTCATGCTCAAGTGCATTCAAATTCAAATTATTTAAACTCGATAATTAATTTTTCTATTCAACGCTAATTTCAACTACTTGTAAGCTAAGATATACTTTAACAACCCAACGAAGCCAAAGAAATTACATTAATACCGTCATTTCTTGTATAACTGATACCAGTACCCGTTATAATATTCAAAGATTTAGGTTTTAGAACAGTGTCCGAATCCAAAATAGAAACAAATTTCTTTAAACTTTTAGCTGCTTCCTCAATTTGACCCGTGCCCAATTTTATTTCAAATGCACACCAGTCACCGTTGTATTTTTGAACAATGGCATCCACCTCCAAACCACTTGAATCGTGATAATGGTACACTTTTGCATCGCTCACTTGAGCATACACGCGCAACTCATGAATTGCCAAAGACTCAAATAGAAATCCAACGTAACGGATATCTTTCAAAAGAGTCTCCTTTTTCAAACCTAATGAAGCAACAGCAAGGGCAACATCCGTAAAATGCCTCTTTGGCGCTTTTCTCAATGAAGATGAAGATCGAATATGCGTTGCCCAAGCAGGTTGGTTTTCGGTTATCATCAATCGGTCTAATGCAGTTAGATAGTCATAAATGGTTGGTCGAGAAAGATCTTTAAAATCTCGTTGACGAATATCTTTTTCTAAAGTCGTAATATCAACCATTGTCGCTATATTGCGAGCCAACGAACGAAGTAGATTGCGAACTTTAATCGGATCTCTTTTGGTATTAGAAACTCGACTCATATCCACTTCAGCCAATAAATCTACATACGCTCGATTCAAATCCCGAGCCTGACGTGTGTTTTTACTTAACAATCCTGGAAAACCACCCGCGATAATTCGTTCGACAATAAATTCCAAATCGGTTGGTTCATCATAAATATCAATTTTAGCACCCTCAAACAAGTCATTCAAACTGATTTTACCGGTTGAATAACCCATTTCTTGCCAACTCATTGTGCGCATATCTAAAATAGTAAAACGACCAGCTCCAGAATGCATTTTGATACTCTCTTCTGGATTTGCAGAGCCGGTAAGAATAAATTGCGCTGATTTTTTTCGATCATCTACTTCGTGTCTTACATAATTCCATATTTTGGGATGTTCTTGCCATTCATCAATGAGACGAGGAGTTTCACCCAATAATAAGCGCTCCGGAGAAGTGGACATAAGTAGCGGAACTTGTGCGTCTCGATCCATCGCTAAAACACTATTTGAATATTGTCTCGCGGATTCAGTTTTACCACATGCTTTCATACCACGAATAAGTAAGGCTCCTCCTGAATCTAATTTTTGCAGTAATTCCTTATCTGTAAGTCTTTCTCTATATGAATATTGCTCTGTCATTTCAACAT
>JBIIHD010000109.1:0-5184 GCA_044236095.1 Crocinitomicaceae bacterium
AAATTTGGTCAAAAGAAACACACAATTCGGAACACCAATTACAATCATTAGTGGTGGAATAAGTGCCATAAGTGAGGACAAGCGATAGTTCAAGAACCCAATCATTCCCATCGCCCAAATCACAGCGATTGCAACTACTGTGAGTGAAATAGCGACAACCCTAAAAGATCGAAAGAAAATATAGAGTAAAAGTGATGTCACAAACATGGAAATCCCAATAAAAAGAAACATTTCGCCTTGTATCCGAGTGGCTAGATTGATTCTTAAATAAGGCATTCCGGCGATATGCATTTTACCAAAATGTTTCTCATAGGATCTGGCTAAATTTTCTATTTCATATACCAATTTCCATTTTGTCTTGTCGACCATGACAGAATCATCAATTCGAACCATCATCAATGAAACATTGGTTTTTCCATTAAAGAGTAAATCTTTGAAAGCAGGATTATTTCTAATTTGATTTTTGACAGTATCTATTGGGAGTTTTTCGTCATAAATTTTGTTTAAATCAAATTTTTCTTTGGTGGTATCATTTTTAAATTGATATAATGTCGCCTCTGATTGACGACTCCTAACACCTTGCATTTTAAGGATTGAATCACCCAGTTCCTTCCAGCGTTTGAAATTTTGTTTCGTATATAAAGAATTCGTTTGTATGGCTATCACCATTGTATTTCCATCTTCACCAAAACGTTTTTTAAATAATTCATAATCCTGAAAAGTCTCACTATCTTTAGGAAGTGCAATTCCATATTTATTTTCAAGCTCAATGCTCGTAAATGCATGGTAACCAAAAAATACGGTTAACAGAGTTATAATCCCAACGATGAAAAATCGATTTCTTAAAATGTAGTTAGCAATAAATACCCACATAGGTTTATATTCGAAATAGTTTGATTTGCAAAGTTAACATTTTAAAGGAATTAATCCCTTTTTAGATTAAGAAAACAGATTTTTGGCCAATTGAATAATGGTAGAAACTTGAGTTAATTTGAGATCATTTGCAGATAATTCCACGCTCTTTTTAAGTTTCGGAGCTAAAATATTCTCATATCCAAGTTTTAGTGCTTCCTGAAATCGTTGCTCAAATTTGGAAATCGGTCTAACTTCACCTGTTAGAGCAACCTCACCGCAAAATACAGTTTTTTGAGGAACTGGAATATCAATATTTGAACTTAATATAGCCGCAACAACGGCCAAATCAATTGCAGGATCATCCACCCTAATTCCACCTGCAATATTCAAAAAAACATCTTTACTGGCTAGTCTAAAACCACAACGCTTTTCAAGTACGGCTAAAATCATATTTAATCTTCTTGTATCAAACCCATTAGCAGTGCGTTGAGGCGTCCCATAAGCAGCTGTGCTTACAAGAGCTTGAACTTCTATCAATATAGGTCGATTCCCCTCCATCATGCAGGCAACAGCAACACCACTTAACTGTTCATTCGAATTGGAAACTAGAACCTCAGATGGATTTAATATCGGGCTTAAACCATCTTGGTTCATTTCGTAAATTCCGATTTCATTAGTGTTTCCGAACCTATTTTTTAAAGAACGGAGAATTCTATACATATGATTTTGATCCCCCTCAAACTGAAGAACGGTGTCAACCATATGCTCGAGTAGTTTGGGCCCTGCAATCGAACCGTCCTTGGTAACATGTCCTATCAAAAAAACAGGTGTTCCGGACTCTTTTGCATAGCGCAATAATAAAGCAGTACATTCTCTAATTTGGGAAACGGTTCCTGTTACACTATCAATGTTAGACGAATATAATGTTTGAATAGAATCTATAACTAAAAAATCTGGACTTACTGTTTCAGCCTGTGAAATAATCGATTGGACGTTTGTTTCATTGAGTAAAAAACAATTTTCATTCTCCAAACCTATCCTTTCGCCACGCATTTTTATTTGACTTTCGCTTTCTTCCCCCGAAACATAAAGCACCTTATATTTTTTTTGTTTTACAGCTAATTGCAGCAGTAAAGTTGACTTTCCAATACCAGGCTCTCCCCCAATTAAAATCAGGGAACCCAATACTAAACCACCACCCAGAACACGATTTAGTTCTACGTCTTCTACTTCTATTTTTTGATCTCTTTCGAATAATATTTCTTGAATGCGCTTTGCAGGTGCATTTTTGGAAAAATTAGAAAATGCTGTAATCTCAGTTTTCTTTCCTGTTTCAACAATTTCTTCAACAAAAGTATTCCATTCACCACAGGAAGGACAACGGCCTATCCACTTCACGGATTCATAACCACAGTTTCGACAAAAATGTGTTGATCTTTGCTTTGCCATATTTCAAATTTACTAAATGTTTCTCGTCGTACTAGATTTAAAACCTCGGTATTTCGTAAATTTGTTAACAAAATACATAACATGAAATTCGCATTTACCTTAATCTACCTCTTTACAGCTTTTTTATCCTTATCAAAAGTTCGTTTTGTTCGTGTTGTTTTTAATTCAAATGCAAGTGAAGAGGCAACTATCATTTGGCACCAAGAAAGTGGCGAATTCGTTCGTTTTACATACAGTGAAGGAAATGTTAAAAAAGAAAATGAATTAAAATTAATGCTGGTTTCGAAAACATCAAGTACTAATGATGCAAGAGGTTTTTCCAACCAAATAATTAGACTTACTAAACTAAAACCAAATACCAAATATGATTTTCAAATAGTTGACTCAGAAGGAGAAAGTAGAAAGTTCTATTTTTCAACATGCAGTAATTCACCTGAGGATAGGATTTCTTTCATCGCAGGTGGCGATTCTCGGGATAATTCGGCTGTTCGACGAAAGGCCAATGTAATGGTGAGTAAATTGAAAGCGCACGCAATATTATTTAATGGAGATTTTACAGGATTGGATCTTCCAAACCAATGGCATGATTGGTTTACAGACTGGGAATTTAGTATTGCGCAAGACGGGCGTATTACTCCACTAGTTGTAACGCGTGGAAATCATGAACACAGCAATTCAATTCTAGTGAAATTATTTGATGTTCCGAACAATGGAGTTTATTATTCAACAGAATTTGGAGGCAACTTATTAAATCTGATCTCATTAAACTCTGAAATTTTAAAGATTGGTGCACAAAAATTCTTTCTTTCGTCTACGCTAAAGAAGCATGAAGATTTTTTTTGGCAAATTGCTCAATACCATAGGCCTGTTAGAGCTCATGTAAAACATAAAAAAGAGATGGAAACACAGTACCGTAATTTTGTTCCGCTGTTTGAAAAATATAAAAATCTAAGATTATGTTTAGAAAATGATTCTCACACGTGCAAAGTCACCTGGCCTATTGTAGCTTCACAAGGACCTGGATCGTCAGAAGGCTTTATTCGTGATGACGCAAAAGGTATTGTGTATGCGGGAGAAGGTTGTTGGGGAGCGCCTCTTCGACAGGCAGATGATCTAAAGCCTTGGACAAGAGATGCAGAAGCTGTAAATCAATTCAATTGGATTTTTGTAGCAAAGGATAAAATTGAATTAAGAACTGTTTTGTACGAAAACTCAAATGAAGTAGAAGAATTAACCGAAGAAAACAGATTCGGCATGCCGGCTAATTTAAATTTGTGGAATCCATCTAACGGTAGCTTAGTAGAAATTTATCAACAAAGTGATAGAAAGTTGTAAATTCCACCATAAAGCAATTTAGAATTCCTTATTTTTGTTTTATGAGTGATTTTGTTGTTTCGGCTCGCAAATATAGACCCCAGACTTTTGACACGGTGGTTGGGCAACGAGCAATTACTGACACGCTCAAAAATGCAATAAAAAGCGGTCACCTAGCTCAAGCGTTTTTATTTTGCGGATCCCGAGGAGTTGGTAAAACAACCACAGCCAGAATTCTTGCGAAAACTTTAAATTGTTTCAATAGAACCGAGCTTTTGGAAGCATGCGATCAATGCGACTCTTGTGTATCATTCAACAGTGGATCTTCATTGAATATATATGAACTCGATGCAGCCTCCAATAATTCAGTAGATGACATTAGAAGTTTAATTGATCAAGTGAGGATTGCTCCTCAATTAGGCGACCATAAAGTGTATATAATTGATGAGGTTCATATGCTCTCGTCGGCTGCATTCAATGCTTTTTTAAAAACTTTGGAAGAGCCTCCAAAACATGCTTTATTCATTCTCGCAACCACTGAAAAACACAAGATTATCCCAACGATTTTATCACGTTGTCAAATATTTGATTTCCAGCGAATCAAAGTAAGGGATATCGCTGATCATTTGGCGGTAATCGCATCAAAAGAAGAAATTACAGCTGACCCTGAAGCACTTTTTCTTATCGCCCAAAAAGCAGATGGAGCACTAAGAGATGCATTATCAATTTTTGATCAAATTGTTACCTTTTCAGGCAATAACATCACCTATCAACATGTAGTTACGAACTTAAATATACTCGATTACGACTATTATTTTAGATTTGTAGAATTTTCATTAAATGAAGATATTCCATCCTCTCTCCTACTTTTCAATGATATTGTCGAAAAAGGATTTGACATACATAATTTCATTGTTGGACTCTCGGAACATTTTAGGAATCTTCTTTTGTGCAAGGATAATAAATCGGTTGCACTTTTAGAGGTAGCAGATTTGGTTCAACAAAAGTTCATTGAACAAGCAAAAGAATTAGATCAACATACTATCTTAAGGGCTCTGGCAATAATGAACAAGACAGACGTCGAATTTAAATCTGCTAAGAATCAGCGGCTTCTAGTTGAAGTTTGTCTCATGCAACTTTGTTCCTTGAAAAGTGAGGCTGAAAAAAAAAATGCCTAACGGATCCAGTTGAAATTCTATCTTTTACGGGGCAGACTCTTCGAACAAACAAACCTGTCTCACCGAAAGTAATTGCACCAAGCCCACCAATTCAGCAAAAAACTACTACATTCTCGAACGTCACTCCAACCAATCTTGATAAACCTACCGGAAAATATACAGGAAACCATCCGTCCATTAAAGAGCTTCTCAACCCTGCTTTACAAGAAGAGGTACATTCATCGATTGACAATCAACCGAGAGAGTTATTTAACGAAGATCAGCTTAAGATGGCGTGGAGGCAATATAGCTTCATTCTTAAAGAGCAAGGATTAGAAACGTTTTATAATGCTCTAATCAAAAGGAATCCAGTTAAGAAAAATGAAGAGTTATATATTTTGGAATTAGA
>JBIIHD010000110.1:0-5170 GCA_044236095.1 Crocinitomicaceae bacterium
ATTTTGTGTGGATTCTTCCAAACCGATTTTTATCATAGGGAATGGATTAACCATGGTTGATACGGTAATCCAACTTCGAGAACAGAAAATTTTAAACCAAATTATTTCATTATCTCCGCACGGCTTCAATATTTTACCACACCGAAATTTCTCTTTTACATTGAATGATTGGTTAACTAAACTTGGTGAAAACCCATCTCTAAACGAGTTATTGCATGAGATAAATCTTCAATTAAAAACGCTTAAAAAACATGGTATTTCAGCCGAGCCTCTTGTCGATTATCTGCGTCCTCACACCCAACGATTATGGCTAAATTTTTCGGCACAAGAAAAACAATTTTTCATGAGAAAGCTAAGACACTTTTGGGGAGTTGCAAGACACAGATTGCCATTTGTTACCTACGATTTAATTCAAAAAGAGCGCATCCAAAATTCGTTGAATATAATCTCCGGAAAAATGATTGATATCAAAGAATTAAACGATTCCTTGGAAATAGTGTATTTTGATAAATTCTTAAATCAGAAGTTCGTAATGGAAGCCTGCATGCTACTAAATTGTACAGGTCCTGAATCTGATATCGAACGAACGAATTCAACACTTTTAAAAAATTGCCTCAAAAAAGGACTAATTCAACAGGATGATTTAAAACTTGGTATAAAAGCAAATACCAATTCTTATCATACAATCAATAAATTGGGCGAAGAAAACAATGAAATCTACACCATTGGTTCAACCTTAAGAGGCGAATTATGGGAAAGCACAGCAATTAATGAACTAAGAATTCAAGCAAAAAAACTTTCCGAACGGATCTTGAACAGATAGAAGCTTTTCATTCTTATTTTCTATCTTTGCACTATAACGTATAATGAAATTGTTATGGCAAAAAATGCAATAGCCGAAGCGGATCAACAAATTGATTTTGAAACATTCAAAAGTGAGGTTTTAGCTGATTTCAGACTCGCGTGTGAATCACGAGAAACTTCAATATTGGGGAGAAAGGAGGTATTAACTGGAAAAGCGAAGTTTGGAATCTTTGGAGATGGAAAAGAATTGGCACAAATTGCACTTGCTAAACAATTTAAGGATGGAGATTTTCGAGCCGGTTATTATCGTGATCAAACCATGATGATGGCCATTGGTCAGTTAACTTTGGAGCAATACTTTGCAGGTCTTTATGCGCATACAAACGTTGAATTAGAACCACTTTCCGCTGGTAGACAAATGGGAGGACATTATTCAACACGAAATCTAGACTCGAATGGAGAATGGAAAAACCTGATGAATCAAAAAAATAGTTCGTCTGATATTTCTCCTACTGCCGGACAAATGCCACGTTTGGTTGGACTTGCTCTAGCGTCAAAAATTTATCGAAATAATGAAGCGCTCAATTCCAATGAAAAGTTTCAAAAATTTACAAACAAAGGAAATGAGATTGTTTTTGGTACTATAGGTGATGCATCTACTTCAGAAGGACCATTTTGGGAATCAATCAATGCTGTCGGTGTTTTGCAAGTTCCATTAGTAATGTCTGTGTGGGATGATGGTTATGGAATTTCTGTACCCAGAGAATATCAAACAACCAAAGGTAGTATTTCAGAAGCACTTTCAGGAATGCAACGCACGTCTGAAAAACCTGGATATGAAATTTTGGTCACGAAGGGTTGGGATTACGCCCACTTGTGCGAAACCTACGAAAAAGCGGCAAAAATAGCTCGTGAAGAACATGTACCTGTGCTCGTTCACGTTCAAGAGGTAAATCAACCACAAGGACATTCCACTTCAGGTTCTCATGAACGTTACAAATCAGAAGAGCGTTTGAAATGGGAAGTAGAATTTGACTGCATTGCTAAGTTTAAAGAATTCATTTTATCTTTTAAATTCGGCGACCTCTCTCTTGCCACAGAGGAAGAATTGGATCAACTTCATCAAGAAGCTAAATCGAAAGTTCGCGATTCTAAAAATAAAGCTTGGAAGGCTTTTACGGAGGAAATAAATAAAGATTTGAAAGAAGCATTGCAATTAATGAAAAAAGTTGCTGTTGAATCTAAGAATAAAGTATTTATCGAACGAGAAATCGAAGGGCTAGAAAAAGCTTTTGAACCCGTTCGAAAAGATATTTTTTCTGCTGTTCGAAAATGTTTGCGTTTAGCGAACCAAGATAAAACAAACTCAAAACTTAATTTGGCAAGATGGATTGAAAACCAACTTCAATTAAATCACGAACGCTACAGTTCCGTCCTTTATTCTGAGTCAGCGAAATCGGCTATGAAAGTGCCTGCCGTAGCCCCTGCATACGCACCAGACGCAACACTGGAAGACGGTAGAATTATCTTAAGAGAAAACTACCGAAAAGTTCTGTCAGAAATGCCTGAAGTTTTAGTTTTTGGAGAAGATGTTGGTGGAATTGGTGGAGTAAATCAAACCTTAGAAGGTCTTCAAGGTCAATTTGGTAATGACCGTGTTTTTGATACCGGAATACGTGAATGTACAATCGTTGGACAAGGAATCGGAATGGCAATGCGAGGCTTAAGACCCATTGCTGAAATCCAATATTTAGATTACTTACTTTATGCTATTCAAGTATTAAGCGATGATTTAGCAACCGTTCAATACAGAACCAAAGGCGGACAAAAAGCACCATTAATCATTTCCACTCGTGGACATCGTTTGGAAGGAATTTGGCACAGTGGTTCACCTATGGGAATGATTGTCAATGCATTGCGCGGAATGTATGTGTGTGTACCACGGAATATGACGAAGGCAGCAGGATTTTACAATACACTTCTTGCGTCAGATGACCCGGCTTTGGTCATAGAACCATTGAATGGTTACCGATCAAAGGAAAAAATGCCAACCAATTTAGGTGAATTCAGAGAACCTTTAGGTGTTCCTGAAATTATAAAAGAAGGAGCTGATTTGACATTGGTATCGTATGGTTCTACATTTAATTTATGTGAATTTGCGGCGAAGCAATTACTTGAATTGGGAATTGATGTCGAATTAATTGATGCTCAAACACTTATTCCTTTTGATGTGAATCATATTATTGCTGAGTCCATTGAGAAAACAAATCGCTTGTTGATTGTGGATGAGGATGTATCAAGTGGTGCAACAGCTTATATGTTAGATAAAATTTTAGTTGAACAAAAAGGCTATTATCATTTGGATGCAGCTCCAGAAACCCTGAGTGCTAAAGATCACAGACCAGCGTATGGAACTGATGGGGATTATTTCTCAAAACCAAGCATTGACGACATTGTGGAAAAAGTTTATGCCATGATGCATGATGCCAATCCGATTAAATTTCCTGCGCTTTATTGAGGGGTTGTTAAGGTAAGATGTGAAAACTGAAAGATTTGCTTTCTTTTTGATGTTTAAGAAACGAATGTTATAAATATAGAATAACACCTACCCCACCAAGTTTTTTCCGTTCTTCATTGTAATATATCAACAATGAAAAAACTATTCTTCTTATTGGTTTTCAACGTATTGATAAAATAAGTTTACGTGATGAAACTAAGTTTCGCTATGGAATCTTGAAAATTATTGATGCGCCAGTCACAACCTTTTTATTCAGTATCGAGTTGAATGTGGGTTGTTATATTGGATTTTAAAAACTCAAAATATAATTCGTTCTTTTTTCTTGCCCAATTGTCGTTTCAGGGCCATGTCCGCAATAAACAACTGTGCTTTCCGGTAATTGAAACATGATTTCACGAATTGATTTTTTCAAGATTTCGATGTCACCGCCGGGCAAATCCACACGACCAAAACTGCCTTGAAAAAGCACATCTCCGTTGACCACAAAACCAGCTTTCTCCGAATAAAAAACAACATGACCTGGAGCATGTCCCGGAGTGAAAAAGACATCTAGTTCGATATCTTCAAATTTTAATTTATCAGTATGCTCAACAAAATGAGTTGGTTCAGGAGAAGATTTGTATCCGTCAAAACCGTATAAATGTGCATAAGATTTAACTGACTTCAAGGTTTTTAGATCTTCTTGATGCAAATAAAATGGAATCTGAAATTGTGACAAGACAAATGAATTTCCTAAAACATGATCAATGTGCGCATGTGTATTCAATAACGCAAGAGGCTTCAACTCTTCAGATTGAATAAAATCATGTAATTCGTTCTCCTCTAATTGAGAATAACATCCCGGATCGATAATAACACAATTTTTCTGTTGCGAATAAATTATATAGGAATTTTCCTGAAATCCGTTGAAAGTAAATTTTTTAATGAACATTTAACTTTTTTTTATACATCAAATTTACTGCTTAATATGTACTTTTGTTAAAGTTAAAATCTGAATTATGAAATATTTATTTCTTTTAATGACTGTGATTATCCTTTCAAGTTGTGCAGTAAAAATCCCATACACCAATGAAATTCGCGATAGTCTTGCTATTGACACGGATGCAGAAATGAGAAGATTACAATTTTATACTTCGGGCACTATTATTTTGGAGCAGGCTTTTTCAAAAGATCAACAACTAACGACAGATGAAAATGGCGCAGTTCAAAGTAACAACTCTAAAGTGCGTGAGAAGATTATCATTCCAGCGAATACCAAATGTGTGTTTGATGATTTTGGCGAAAAAGATAAAATTTTAGTACGTTTTGAGGAAGGAAAAGGAAAAACCCTGACTTTTGACCTAAAACCAAATAATAAAAGATATTACTTTGATGTTAACGTAAACGAACCGGGTGGACCAACTATTAAATACGGTAAAAACACCTACAAAGTAGACGTATTAATGAGTGGAGGTTCGTCTGTTCATCTGTTAGTTAAGAAGAAAATCACCCGAACAAGAAGCAAAGGAAGAATTGTAAGAGGAATGAAAGTTTAATCTTTCTATTCTTATTTTTTTACAAATTCTAGAATCGTTTTCTCAATAATTGAAACGCAATCCATTAATTGATCTTCCGTCATAACTAAAGGTGGAGCAAAGCGAATGATATTCCCATGAGTGGGTTTAGCCAATAAGCCATTCTCTTTCAATGAAATGCAAATGTCCCAAGCTGTTGAACTATCTTCCGAATCATTAATAACTATTGCGTTTAATAATCCTTTACCACGAACAAGAGTAACCAGGTCTGTTTTTTGAATAATACGTTTCATTTCTGCTCGGAAAATCTCACCTAATCTTCGTGCATTCAACA
>JBIIHD010000111.1:0-5107 GCA_044236095.1 Crocinitomicaceae bacterium
CACTTACGAGGGTATTTAGATTTCGAGATACTGTTGAGTGACGATACATATCCAAATCCATAGCGGGAGCTACAACTGTTTTTGATTTCATCGAAAAATAGACCGCCATGAGTAAATTATCGCAAATACCGGTTGCCATCTTTGCGAGAGAATTCGCTGTCAACGGTGCAATCACAAATAGATCGGCCCATTCTGCCAATTCAACGTGATTATTCCATGTTTTTTCCTCAGAAATTAAGACCGATTCAGTTGGATTTGAAGATAGAGAAGCCAATACAAGTGGACTTACGAACTCAACAGCACAAGGTGTGAGAACACAACGTACATCGAAACCGTGTTTCGTTAAAAGACGCACTAACAAGGGTGTTTTGTAGGCGGCAATTCCACCTGTCACTCCTAAAAGTACGCGTTTAGAACGCATTCCGATTAAGCTTCCGGATTTTTAATGAAAAGTTTATCTTCCAATAACTCTTGAGTAGCAATAGCTGTTGGCTTCGCCATTTTCTCATAGTAGCGAGAAATCTCAATTTGCTCACGATTTTCAAAAATCTCTTCTAAATTATCAGTTGAAGTATTGAACTCTTGAAGTTTTTGAGTCAACTCCTCTTTCAAAGTAGCACTAATTTGATTTGATCTTTTAGATATCGCAACAATCGATTGATAAATATTACCCGTTTTTTCTTCAATACGAATTGTATCTCTAGTTACAGTTGTTTTTTCAGCGGTTACATTTTTGAAATTCATCACTCTGATTTTCTATTTGTTATTAAAAGCAACTCTTTTTCAGATTCGGCAACTACATATTTCAGTTGTTTGCTATATACCGATTCAGGAAAAAGGGAAGCAAAGGTACGATATCTTTCGATAGTTTGTTCAAATCTTTCGGATTTTTTATCAGAAATACTATTTTTTGCAAGTAGATAGGAGTTTTTCACCAAAATACCCCACACTTCTTCATTGAATTCTGACCTTGGATAATTCTCTAAAAAAATCTTTGCTGCTGTAACTGCAGCTTTGTAGGATTCCGTTTTACTGTACAGTTGGACAGTTTCAAAATCTTTTACTTCTAATTTAAATCGAAGATTATCAATTATTTTATTACAACTATCAATCAATGTTGAATTTGGGTATTCATTAATGAACTGTTGGATTTTGTTAATTGCAACATTAGTTTCCTCTTGATCTAAATGGTATTCAGGAGAATTTTTTACACTGCACATCGCAACCATGAATAAACACTCCTCTACTTTTGGGCTGTAGGGATATCTTTGCATGAACGATCCAAAATAATATCCTGCCATGTAATAATCTTTCAAATTATAATACGACTTGGCTAGACGGAAATAGGAAACTTGACCTTGGTCTGTCTTTGGTGAATTTTGATAAATTTGCTCATACAAAACAATGGATTTATTGTATTTATCTTTATCAAACAAATCGTTGGCGGTATTAAATTTCAATTGATAATCGTCTGATTTAACCACTTTTTGAAAGTCAGAGCAACTCATTAGAATAAAACAACTCAAACAATAAAATAATATTTTTCTCATCTCTGCCATTTTATTTCACACGAATACTTCGACCTACAACGAGCGTTGAAGTTGGTTTTAATCCATTTAATTTACACAAATTGGAAACCGTAGTCCCATGCCTGGCGGCAATTTTCGATAAATTATCTCCACTCTTAATTTTGTAATAAACCACAGTTTCTTTTTTCACCACAGGCTTCGGTTTAGGCTTTGGTGTTACTTTGGCAACTTCTACTTTCTCAACTGGTTTAACGTACTGAACAGGTTTAACGCTAGGTGCAAATAAACTTGAATGAATATATATTTTGGAAACTTTAAGTTGCTTTTTTTCTACATCTACGAATATTTCTGGGTTAATTGGAACATCAAAAAACCGGACCTCAAAATGTAGATGTGGCCCAAATGAATGTCCTGTATTACCTCCCAATCCTATGACATCACCTGCCTTCACTTCATCATTGGGTTGAACGATTAACTTACTTAAATGAGCATAATAGGTTTCTAATCCATTGTGATGGCGAATAATAACCAAATTACCAAAACCTCCTTCATTAAATTTAGCGTATCTTACTTTTCCAGACCAAGCCGCTAAAACTGTATCTCCTGTATTTAAATTCAAATCTACTCCATTATGGTTTTTTCCCCATCTCGGACCAAAAGGAGATGTTTTCACTCCAGGTACAGGCATGACAAAATCCAGATGAGATTCCTCATTAACTGTCAACCAAAGTGTGTCTTTAATTTTGGATGGATCAGAAGTTTTCGAAGAGGTAAAACATTTTTGATTATCCCACGTTTGAGAGAATTCAGCCGTACTAAGTAGTTTCAAATTAGCATACATTGTTGGGTTTAATATCCCATCAAAACCTTTATCCTTTAGGTATTCCCATGTTCGGTTTGAATACAACAAAATCTCTCCCTCAGGAGTTTGAATAGTATCTAAAATTTTTTGTGAAAAAATACCATTGGCAATACAACAGAAAATTACCGTAAAATACGTAAGAATTATGTTGTGTTTTATAATCATTCTCTAATCTGCTATTATCAAAGTTAACATTTATTCATTTAATACTTCGTAACATCTGACACTTGAATGTTATAAAATAAAGTTGGAGACTCTTTAGGATTTACATTGATATCCTTTAGTTGTGCAACTTCTTGAGGTGAAACCAAAATAAAAATTCCTTGATTTTTTTTAGCATTTGTTAACGCTTTTTTTAATGATTCCGGTTGAAATTCATCTTCAAATCGCGTTGAAACCACCATTTTCTTGGAATAGGTATTAATCAATCCCGCCTCTTTTTGACTATTCACAATTAAATCGTACTTAATCATTTTTTTTGGACCAAAAGCAAGAGCAGTTGAATCGTTTTTCATAAGACTCCATCGCCAAATTTTACTGCCATTTACAATGACCGCAGGTTCAACTTTCCTTACAATAAATAATTGCATGATTAAATCAGAATTGGCAGGTAGCAACTCGCCCAATGAATTATCAGACCAACCCAGCTCAGATGGAATAATTATAGTTGCAACATCTCCGACAGTCATTTTTCGAAAAACTTCGTCCCAGCCCTTTGTTTGCATATTATAGCCAACCATAAATGGTAAATCAGATTTCGTAATTTTTGAGCTGCCATCCACTAATTTTCCATTTGGAAGTGACACAACGTAATTAATTAAAACAAGATCTCCATCCTGAATTTTTGGACCTTTTCCTTTGTTTGCCCATTTAATAACTAAACCGTTAGACTCCTTGAGTGAATCCACATACTTAACATTTGATGAGAAAATAGCACTTGCATTTTGACTTGTTGCACCCTTTGAACCAACATTATTTGTTGCAATGCGATCCCCACACGAACACAAAATAGAGCTGTAACTAATTGATAATAAAAGAATAAATCTCATAATTCTAAATTGTTTTTAATTTTAAGAATACACGTTTTATTTGTTTTTTATCACCTTGATAAGGTCTAAATAAACCACAATTGGAGACATCGGTGGAATTTTTTCAAAATCGCCAAGCAAACCATGAGCAAGGTTACTGGGTAAAATAAAAATTGCTTTTTCTCCTTCTTTCATATATTTTACACCTTCTTGAATTCCTGATTCTATTTGACTTCTATCCACCAAAAATTGATCAAAATCAGTTGAATCTGTTTCGTAACAAACTTCATTGTTTAGTAATGTTATTTTCATTTCAACATCTACAGAATCTCCGGGTTCAACTTTTGTTCCTTCATTTTCTTGGATGATTTGGTATCGAAGACCTGTTCCTGTTGAATTCATCTTCAGTTCACTATGATGGCTCAAATATAAATTTATTTGAAGTTCCTCTTCTTTCAATCGATCCTTGTTAAAACCAACAGAGATACTATCGTTCCACGCATTTGACGTTGCATTCGGCGTCCCATCTGATTTGCATGAATTCAAGAAATTCAAGAACAGAATTAAAAAGGATAAAAGGTAAAATTTAAACATTGTAAAAACCTGATGTTACAATCTCTTTAAAACGACTTACAGCTGAATCAATAGATTGGTCATCAAATCCACCCGCTGCATATTTATGGCCACCACCTTTAAAATATAAAGTAGCTAATTCATTCACATAATATTCACCTTTTGATCTAAACGAAATTTTAATGCCATCTTCCATTTCAATAAATATTGCTGCGACCATAATGTTTTCAATCGATAATATGGAATTAACCAACCCCTCAGTATCTCCTTTCTGATAATTAAATCGACGTAATTCACCTGAAGTGAGTGTAATTATTCCGATTGGTTTTTCGACTAATAATTCTAATTTATTTACAATTGCAAATGACTTTAGCTTAAGCCGTTCGAGTGTATTTGAGTCATAAATTCTCTCATGAATTTCCGAGTGGCTAAATCCTGTTCTAAGTAATTCTGATAGTATTTCATGAGTTCTGTATGAGACTGAGGGGAATCTGAAGGATCCTGTATCTGTCATAATTCCCAAGTATAAAAATTTTGCAATTTCCTCATCCAAATGAAACAAATTGCCACTTTGATAAATTAATTCAAATATCAATTCGGAAGTTGAAGCAATAGAAGTATCAATTATGGATACCTCCGACAATATTTGGGGATTTTGATGATGATCAATTACTATTTTCTCGGCTGACGAATGCGAAACTAGTTCTCCGAATTCACTCCCCAAACGATCGTATGAGTTATAATCCAGGCTAAAAATTAAATCAGCTTTAGAAATAATCTCTTTCACTTTTTGACTATTTTCCTTGAAGAGAATAATATCCGTATCAGCGGTAATCCAATTAAAAAAATAGGGGGCTTTATCTGGATGACAAATTATTACATTCTTTTTTTGTTTATGAATAAACTTTGACAAACCTAGTGAACTTCCCAATGAATCACCATCAGGAGATTGGTGTGAGGTGATAACTATGTTTTCAGACTTACTGATTATTTCTACGACACGTTTAAAAACGTTTGATTTATCTTCCACAAAAATTGGTTTCCGTTTCAACAAAGATAACAATTGTATGTTAGACATTACAAAATTTTTAAAAGAGAAATTTTATAAAAAAAAT
>JBIIHD010000112.1:0-5080 GCA_044236095.1 Crocinitomicaceae bacterium
GGCCTACGTAAACATTTTCACCAATGATTACATCACCAATAACAGATGCTTCTGGATGAATAAAAGAGCTAGATTTCACTACCGGAATAAAGCCTTCAAAGGAATAAATAGCCATAGAACAAATTTAAGTTTTTATTTGAATAATTGCACGTTGTAGTTAAATTTGTTGAATGGAGTTTAAACTTGAAACGAGTTGGGAAAGAGAATTGAAAGACGAATTTAATAAACCCTACTTTGAAAAATTAATCGAGTTTATCGAACATGAATATCAAATTCATCCAGATTCAATTTTCCCGAAAAAAAATGAAATTTTTGCTGCATTTAACGCTTGTCCTTTTGACAAAGTAAAAGTGGTAATTCTTGGCCAAGATCCTTATCCGACTAAAAGTCATGCACATGGACTCAGCTTTTCTGTCCAAGACGATATAACGCCTTTACCCAAAAGTCTACAAAACATTTTTAAAGAAATTCAATCTGATTTAGGAATTCCTTCTCCCGAAAATGGAAATTTAACACGATGGGCGAATCAAGGAGTTTTACTTTTGAATGCCACTTTAACAGTTCAAGAAGGCAAACCCGAAAGTCACGCAAATCGTGGTTGGGAAATTTTTACCGACGTCGTAATTTCGAAACTCAATCAACAACAAAATCATTTAGTTTATCTCCTTTGGGGAACAAAAGCGCAGAACAAAGCGCAACAAGTCGATGATTCGCGTAACCTCATCCTTCACTCACCTCATCCGTCACCGTTATCAGTCTACAGAGGCTTTTTTGGGTGCAAGCATTTCAGCAAAACGAACCATTACCTTAAACAACATGGCAAAAAGGAAATCGTTTGGTAATATTTACGTATTTTTATTATTTCGCAACATCGATAGAAATAGAACTGCATCATAGGCAAAGTGAGCTGAAATTGCGAACCATAATCCAAAATAATCAAATCCAAAAGAAAGTAATAGGATGAAAGGTAAAACAATTAATCCATATAAGGAAAATCTCCAATTCATCGGATTCAAATAACCATGAATCGCCACAAATAAAATAGAGGTTATAATTGTACCCAAATAAAATTGTAGGCCTGAGCGAAACAACAACTCTTCACCAAAACCGGCACAAAACGAGAGAAATAGCGCATCCAATTTTGTTAAATTCATGGAGCGAACCAAATGATCAATTTTGTTTGGTAATTTTTCAAAAACAGGAGCCTGAAGAAAACCTAACGCAATTATCCCATAAAAAAAACCAAACTGCAATCCCAAACCCACGTTGAGAACAGTAAAATTCTGAAATTGTAAAATCGACCAAGGATTAACTCCATGAAGGAAATACATAACGAGAAATGTTGGAATCGGAAAGATGAGCAAAGTCACCAATCCTAAAATCAACATTTTCCGCCTCATTTTTAGTGATTATTTTATTCGCTAATTCGCTTTTCCCAAAATTCATTGAGTAATACAACAAACCTTCGAGCCATAGTATTTGAATATTTTTTGGATCGAAATCCGCCTACCCAACGAATTCCTTGAATGGCGTTCGTTAAAAACAATTCATCCGCAGAAAGCATGTTTTGAGGTAAAATTGGACATTCGTACACTTTTATCTTGTGCGCAAGAGCGAGATTTATGATTTGCATTCGCATTGTTCCAGCAATACAACCATCCTCAATTCCCGGAGTATACAAAACACCATTGTGAACAACGAAAATATTACTATTCGTAGTCTCAATAACTTGACCTCTTTCATTTGTTAAAAAAACGTCGTCTAAGCCTTTTTCTTTCGCTGATAATGAAGCCATAATGTACTTCAGCCCATTTTTGGTTTTGTACTGCGATAAAAATGTTTTTCCCAACTTCAAATCGAGGTAAATATCAGTTTCTAATCCTTTTGAATTTAACTCATAATAATTTTTAGCAAGTGGCTGAACATCAATATAAAAACTAGAATCATTTGATTCCGGTAAATAAGCGCCACCAGGCATTCTATCCAAAGAAATTCTACACTTAGCACCCAATTTCAAAGCTGATTTATGAATCAATTCTTGAATTTTCTTCTCAAAAAAATGTGCAGAGTAATCATCATTCAGATTCATTTTTAACGACTTTGCTCCTTCAGAGAGACGAACAAAATGATTTTCTACATTGATGGGCTTACCATTAATTACACGAACACTTTCAAAAACACCATCACCATACAAATGTCCTCTGTTTCCAAAATTTATAGTTGGTAAATTATTCGGCAATACCTGACCGTTATTATTAACGTAGAGTATAGACATAATCAACTCATTATTAATTGGATGAATTCAGAACCTTTTGAAGGGTCAATCAGAAGCACATATAAAATACCAAACAAAGCTCCTCCAATGTGTGCATCATGAGCAATATTTCCTTTACCCTTTCGAAGCGCAAAATATTCAAAAGCCAAATAGAGCGGGCCAAAAATGTAAGCAGGAATTGGTATTGGGAGAAATAGTAATGCTAATTTCATGGTAGGATTCCATAAAATTGCTGCGAAAACTACTGCGGAAACTGCTCCAGAAGCTCCTAATGATGTATAGTTGGGATTTTCATGATTTCGAATGTATGGAAAGAGAGATGCGAAAATTCCACCGAAAAAATAAAGAATAGCAAAATGGATCATTCCACCTTCTTGACCAAAAGAATTTGTGAAGGAAAAAGCCAAAATTTGCCCTAGAAAATAAAGCGAAAACATATTAAATATTAAATGAGCCCAATCTGCATGAATGAACATGTGACTAAACATCCTAATATATTCATTATTGTGTTTGACTCGATAAGGAATGAACAGTGTTTTGGCTAAAAAATCTTGATTTTGAAAAGCATAAGCTGAAATCATCACCGTAGCTCCAATTATGACATACAATAGAAAAAACATATTCAATGAAATTTTGTCGAAATTAGGTAAAATTAACGCATTCTTGTTACAAGAATTTCAAAAATTCTGAATGATGATTTTAGTTCAAATGAAAAGATAGATTAAAAACTAGTTACTACCATTATAAATGAGATAACCAATAAAAACAACACCTAAAAGTAGTAAAATCCAACACCCTGATTGAACCGTGTCCAAAAAACCATCCCCTTTTTTTCGAAATAACAATCCCAGAATTAAAGCTAATACCAATATTCCAGCGGCAATTTCCATTTAATTTTAATTGATAGAAATCAAAGTTATAAATTCTCCAATAAAACAAACTCGAGATTCAAAAAAAAAGCTTTCGCGGGTTTTTCATTCAATTGAAAACAATTTTTTGAAACTTTTTTAAGGAAAATGAAGTAAAAAATTTGCATTTTAAAACATGTTGCGTATCTTTGCACCCGCTTCAAAATTAGCATTTAAGAAATAAATTATGTCACGAGTTTGTCAGCTTACAGGAAAATCAGTTATGGTTGGGAACAATGTATCCCATTCAAATCGTAAAACAAAAAGAAGATTTTACCCCAATTTAATTACGAAGAAATTCTTTTTACCAGCAGAAAATCAGTATATTACACTCAAGATTTCGACTTCTGCTTTAAGAACAATAAATAAAAACGGAATTGAAGCTTGTATCAAAGAAGCTCGTGAAAAAGGTTATTTGAAATAAACCTGTTGAGAAACAGATATACAATATTATAAAATGGCAAAGAAAGCAAAAGGAAATAGAATTCAAGTGATACTTGAATGTACAGAACACAAAGATTCAGGAATGCCTGGAACTTCACGTTACATTACAACCAAAAACAGAAAAAATACTCCGGATCGAATGGAAATTAAAAAATTCAATCCGGTTTTGAAGAAATATACAATTCACAAAGAAATTAAATAAGTAAGTCATGGCTAAGAAAGTTGTAGCGAGTTTACAGAAAGGTGGTGGGAAAGAACATACGAAAGTTGTTAAGATGGTTAAATCTGACAAAACTGGTTCTTACACATTTAAAGAAGAGATTGTACATAACGATAAAGTTAAAGATTGGTTCGCTAAGAACTAAGCTAATACAAGTATTAATTAAATGATAAGCTTCCTTCATTCAGGAGGCTTTTTCTTTTTATACACTCCAACTTATGGGATTTTTTGATTTTTTTAAACGCAATACGCAAGAAAATAAAGAAAACCTTGATAAAGGTTTAGATAAGACAAAGCAAAGTTTTTTATCTAAAATTGCTCGTGCTATCCTGGGGAAATCAACAGTAGATGATGAAGTTTTAGATAATCTTGAAGAGGTTTTAATCACTTCTGATGTTGGTGTTGAAACCACTTTGAAAATTATTGATCGAATTCAGGCACGAGTTTCTCGAGACAAAGTTATGGGAACCGATGAACTTCAGCGTATCTTACGAGAAGAAATAGCCGCTTTACTCGAAGAAAATAATTCAACTAATCAAGAACAATTTGCTGTTCCAATAATTAATGAAAAGCCTTATGTCATCATGGTTGTTGGTGTAAATGGCGTTGGAAAAACAACTACCATTGGTAAATTGGCATATCAATTCAAGCAAGCTGGATTGAAAGTAGTTTTGGGCGCTTCTGACACTTTTCGTGCTGCAGCAGTTGATCAATTAATTATTTGGTCCCAACGTGTAGATGTCCCCATTGTTCAACAAGGAATGGGAGCGGATCCTGCAAGTGTCGCGTATGACACGCTTCAATCAGCAAAAGCGCAGAATGCTGATGTTGTTATTATTGATACAGCCGGTCGACTTCACAATAAAGTCAACTTAATGAATGAATTGAATAAAATTAAACGCGTAATGGAAAAAGTAGTTCCTGGAGCTCCGCATGAAATTTTATTAGTTTTGGATGGATCAACAGGTCAAAATGCATTTGAACAAGCCAAACAGTTTTCGTTAGCAACGGATATTAACGCACTTGCGGTGACCAAATTAGACGGAACAGCCAAAGGCGGTGTGGTTATTGGAATTTCAGATCAAATGAAAATCCCCGTGAAATATATTGGTGTGGGCGAAGGAATGATGGACCTTCAATTATTTGATAAAAAATCATTTGTTGATTCTCTATTTAACGATTAATTATGAAACATTTTTATCTTTCAATTTTGGTTTTGTTTCTTCTGGGAAG
>JBIIHD010000113.1:0-5073 GCA_044236095.1 Crocinitomicaceae bacterium
TATATCTTTCTAGTATTAACATAATTTACAATGGTGAATTGTCAAAAACATTGATAATCGCTATTCTTGTAGCTTTCTTTGGTAGCTTTTTAGGATCAAAACTTCTTAAAAAAACAACAATTGAGTCAATTCAGTATTTTGTAGCAATTCTTCTTTTTATCATGGGTACACTTCTAATACTGGGTATCATCTAGTTTATCACTTACCAAAAATTTCCTCCACCTTTTTGAATCTGTAATGAAAGATTTCATTTAATTTATTTTTGACTATCAGCGGGTGTGCAATTTTTCCTAAAATCCCTAAAGGTAATTCGTATGAAACAATATCCGTCATTTCCACTCCACCATCAACTTCTTTAAAATGATGTTCGTGATGCCAAATCCGATATGGACCTTTTCGCTGCTCATCAACAAAGAATTTTAAATGGTCTACATGTGAAATTTCAGTTATCCATTTTAAGGGGATTCCAAGGAGTGGACGAACCCGATATTCAATCATTAATCCAGCATACATTTCATCTGGTAGATCAACTAGAACCTCAAATCCCATTGATTCTGGGGTAATTGTGGATAAATTCTGTGGTGATGAAAAAAAATCCCAACATGTTTTTAAATCAGTCGGAATAAATTGTTTGGTTTTTAATTGATACATACAAGCTAAACAAAATTCACCACGAATTAGTTTAAAATAGGGTTTAAAAATTTCATTGTAACTTTACTTTGTGGAATTAACGGAAGCTCATAAAAATTTAATTGATTATTTTAAGGATAAAGTTGATTTATCAGGCGAAGAAATTCAATTGATTTGTGGTGCGTATGAATTCACCTCGATAGAGAAAAAAGATTTTTTATTTAAACAAGGGGAGAAATGTAAAATAGAATCTTTCGTTGTTCAAGGAGCAGTAAAAGTCTCTTATATTGACGAAAAGGGACAAGAACATATTTTGTACTTTGCCTTTAAAGATTGGTGGGTGGGTGATATTGCTTCGTTCAATTCTCAAGATTTGTCTATCATGTCTGCTCAGGCATTAGACCAGACTTTTGTTCTTTCAATTACGCTCGAAAAAAAAGAAGAATTATTTTCAAAAATCCCGAAATTAGAACGAATGTTTAGAATAGTTACGCAAAGAACACTTGCGGTTTTACAAAAAAGATTTTTTTTAGCAATGAGTGGTAGCGCAAAGGATAGATATATTCAGCTAGTTCAACGATATCCGAAAATTGAGCAGCTAGTCCCACAATATCAAATCGCTTCATATTTGGGGATTTTACCTGAGTCACTAAGTAGAATGAAAAAACAACTTTATGTCTCAAAATAATGATCTTCCTATCGCCTACTTAAATAGCAACGATGGAACCTCATTGCTTGCATTTGGAATTGAAGATAAAATGGTAGTTCATGAAAGTAATTCATTACATGGATTGAATGACTTCATAATAAAAAATAAAGGAAAATATCTTTTTGGTTGTATCAATTATAATTTGAAAAATGAAATTGAGCAGTTAACAACCAATTGTAATGATATTCATGAATTTCCGTCTGTACTTTTTTTTGTTCCAAAATGTGTTGTGAAATTAGACCATGAGAACTTCGAATTTCTTCAGGGAAATAAAAAAGCAGAAAATTTAGATTTTTTAAATGATTTTTTGGAAGAGGAAACGGATCAAAATTTTCATGAGTTAAATATTGAGTGGAAATCGAGAACAGAAAAAGGAAGCTATTTGAGTACCGTAGATAAATTAAAACAACATATTCAGCGCGGTGATATTTATGAAGTGAATTATTGCCAAGAATTTTATGCTGAAAACGTTCAAATAGATTATCCATTGGATTTGTATTTCAAATTGAATGAAATTACCAAAGCACCGTTCTCTGCATTTTTCAAATTTAGTCCACATGTTTTATTTTGTGGAAGCCCAGAACGATTCATTAAAAAGTCTGGATCTAAATTAATTTCACAACCCATCAAAGGAACAGCTCCTAGAAATCTGGATTCGAAAAAGGATGAAAGTTTAATAAAAGAATTAAAAAATAATCCTAAAGAACGAGCCGAGAATATTATGATTGTTGATTTGGTAAGAAATGATCTATCTAAAGTAGCAAAAATGAACACTGTCAAGGTTGATGAATTATGTGAGATTTATACTTTTGAAACGGTTCATCAAATGATATCCACTGTATCATGCGAGTTGAAGGATGACATTTCTTTTGTAGACATTTTAAAGGCTACATTTCCAATGGGTTCAATGACGGGCGCTCCCAAACTAAGAGCGATGCAGTTAATTGATCAATATGAAGATTTTTCTCGTGGAATTTATTCGGGTTCAGTTGGTTATATTGATCCAAATGGTGATTTTGATTTCAATGTTGTTATTAGAAGCCTCATTTATAATTCAGATAAAAAATATCTTTCTTGTCCTGTGGGTGGCGCAATAACTTTAGATTCAGACCCTGAAAAGGAATATTTGGAATGTCAAATAAAAGTTTCTCGAATTCTTAATTTGGTATGAATTCAATTGAGAAAACGATTTTTGAATTATCCCAAAATCTGCAACCTCCAATTATTTTTGTTGCTGTAAGTGGTGGTGTTGATTCTATGCTTCTGCTTGATTTAACATCAAACTATTTCCGAGTCGAAGCGCTTCATGTCAACTACAAACTTCGAGGAAAAGATAGTGATGAAGATCAGGAATTTATTCAGATTTTTTGTGCAAAAAAACAAATCCCAATTCATTTATTAGAGATTGAATTAAAAGAGGATTTAAAAAATTCAAAAGGAAATTTACAGAATAGAGCACGTGAAGTTAGATACAATTTTTTTCGAGAAAAATTAAAGGAAAATCCAAATTCGATGCTTTTTGTCGGTCATCACGCAGATGATCAAATCGAGACTTTTTTTCTTCATTATTTTCGAAATTCTGGCATTGCTGGACTTTCCGGGATGAGAGAAAAATCAGGGCGTATTTATCGTCCATTTTTGAAATTCTCTAAAAACCAATTGATAGAGGCTGCTCATGAAAGAGAATTAAGCTGGAGAGAAGATTGTTCTAATCAAAAAAATGATTACTTACGAAATCGTTTTAGAAATGATATTATTCCTGAATTGGAAAGGGAAATTCCAGAAATACGAGGATCAGTAATTCAACTAACCCAAGTTTTTCGGTTAAATCAACAAATTTTAGAACAAGAAGTTGAATATTTCATTGATAGTCTAAAAATATCAAAAGTTTTAAAAATCGATGATGTAAAGTTTTTTGGTGATGAAAAATGGATTGAATTTTTAAGACAACTTGAAATTCCATTTGGTTACATGTCAGAAATTAAAAAACTAATTTCAGCAAAAAAAGGAGCTAAATTGCTTTTTCAGGATAACAAATTTTTAGAAACCATTGTGCGAGAGAATTATTATTTATTTTTTGTTTTTAAGGATAATTCAGAGGAAAACGTTCCCACTTTTAAGTCAAGTTTTATTGAAGAACTTCCAGAAAGGTTTGTAAAAAGCGAAATTTATTTGGATTTTCATTTAATTGATGGTTCTTTAAAAATCCGTAAATGGCAGAAAGGAGATCGTATTTATCCTATTGGAATGAAAGGTTCAAAATTAATAAGTGATGTTTTGACAGATGCTAAAACCCCTCATTTTTTAAGGGAAAATCAATGGGTTTTAACTGATTCTTCCAAAATCATTTCATGCATTGGAATTTGTATTGATCGACGAGCTAAAGCAACCAAACAATCGACAAAGATTTTAAAGATTGAAATCGTTAATTGATTAAGCGATTAGAATAAAAACAGTTTAAAAACGTTATTTTTGACAAATGAAAATTTTACTTTTTCTAATAGCTCTATTACTTTTTCAACAATTTTATGCCCAACGAAATGTAAAAGATTCCGCAATCGCCACTCCATGGGTTGGTGTTCATTATGGTGGCAATATTACCGCGGGTGATTTAGCAGATCGTTATGGTTATCTTAATAATTTGGGTATTATAGCAGGTTATAAATCAGCAAAGAATTGGTATTTTGGAATGGAGAGTAATTTCATTTTTGGGAATCAGGTTAGATTGACAGGTTTGTTGGATGATTTGGTTGATTCTTATGGAAATGTTACTGATGTAAATGGTGACATCGCTCGAATTTTTATATTACCAAGAGGTTTTCAAATGAATATTGCCGCAGGAAAGTTATTTCCTGTTTTGAGCTCGAATAAAAATTCTGGGATCTTTGTAAATGGTGGATTGGGTTATTTAGTTCATCATATGCGAATAGAAACAAACGATCAAGTAATTCCTCAATTGGAACTGGATTATCGCAAGGGTTATGACCGCCTAACTTCAGGAATTAATTTTCATCAATACATTGGGTACACTTTTATGGCAAATGGTGGGTTTTATAATTTTTATGGTGGGTTTTATTTTCAGGAAGGTTTGACAAAAAATCGTCGTACAATCAATTTTGATGAGCCGGAAATTCCAGTGTCAACAAAAACACGGTTAGATATTCAAATGGGGATTCGATTAGGATGGATGATACCATTTTACAAGAGAAAACCAAAGGAATTTTATTTTAATTGATGCATTTCATCTATAATTTATCAATCAAGTTTTACTGGCTTGCTATTTTTATAGCCTCCAAGTATAATCCAAAGGCGAAATTATGGATTGAAGGAAGGCAAAATTGGAAAGAAAATCTTCCTAAAATAAATCCAAAAGAAGAGTTAGTTTGGTTCCATTGTGCATCCTTGGGTGAATTTGATCAGGGACTTCCTATTATGCGAGAAATTAAAGCCAACTACCCAAGTTGGAAAATTTTAGTTACTTTTTTTTCGCCGTCTGGCATGCTAAACTATTCAAAAAGAGATCATTGTGTTGATATTGTATATTATTTACCAATTGATACTCCATCTAATGCAAACTTCTTTTTGAATTACTTTTCACCCAAAAAAATCTATTTTGTTAAATATGAATTTTGGGCGAATTACATTTTTTGGGCGAAAAAAAAGTGTATTCCAATTTATTCAGTTTGTTCGCATTTTAGGTCAAATCAGCATTTCTTTAAGTGGTATGGGTCATT
>JBIIHD010000114.1:0-5066 GCA_044236095.1 Crocinitomicaceae bacterium
TTTGCATTCCCATTTGGGTTTTTAACTTTAAATTATGAGAAAAGATATCCATCCAGAAGATTACAGATTAGTTGTTTTCAAAGATATGTCGAATGAATATTCGTTTATATGTCCTTCATGTGCTCAAACTAAAGATACAATTGTTTGGGAAGATGGTAACGAGTATCCATTAGTAAAATTAGATATCTCACACAAGTCCCATCCATTCTTTACAGGTATTCAGCAATTTGTCGATACTGCTGGTAGAATTGATAAATTCAAAAATCGCTACGGTCGTCACATGAAATAATATTTCCATTCTAGAAAAAGACCACAACTTGTGGTCTTTTTTTTTGTTAATTATTCCAACTTAATCTATTCTCATCCTGATCCTCCATTCATTTGGATACATATTGTTAAATCTATTGCCCAAGTTATTAATCCACCCCAATCTTTGTTTTTGAAATGTTACTAATTGATATCCTTTAGATTCTGATTCAATAGAAAAAATGTCTCCTTTTAAATATCTAAGAGCTTCCTCTTTACTTACCTCAATTTCATTTATGTCAATGGCAATCAAATTACTCATCGCTAATTCATGATTGGGTTCTATTTTTTTAGGAAAAATACTACCCAGTGCCACTCCAATTTTTGTGCAATTCAAATTATTGTTCAGTATTTCAATTAACTCTATATGCTTACCTAGAAATCCAGAAATTCCTTTTTTATATTCAATAAGACTCAATTCTGATATATCTAAAAATTCCTCAAAACGCCTAAAACTATCTCCTTTTAATCGCTTTAAAACTGGCCTGAACCGAATTCTTTTATTTGAAGCCGCCCTCTTTCTTAATACGGCACAATAGAATCCTTCGCTCTTTGTTAAACCAGGAACGAAGTAAGATCCGACATTCTCTCTTCCAGCAATAATTGGAAGAGAAATTTTCAGAGGAACTAATTCAGCGTCTAAATTCTCAAGAATCCAATGAACATTTCCTTCATTTTCAAATTGATTTAATGTACATGTTGAATAAATTAAATAGCCGTCCTCCTTGAGTGAATCCCAAACATCGCTAACAATTTGACGTTGGCGACTTGCACACATTTCAACATGGGACTTAGACCATTCATTACGCGATTCAATATCCTTACGAAACATACCTTCTCCTGAACACGGTGCATCTAAAAGAATTACATCAAATAGTGAAGGAACACGCTGAAAATGATTGGGCAAATTTCCTGTTACAACCACATTAGCCGATCCCCACTTGACCAAATTTTCACGTAAAATTGAATTGCGATTAGGTATAATTTCATTACAAACCAAAAAACCATCCTCATCTAAAATCGAACTGATTAACGTACTTTTTCCACCTGGAGCTGCACATAAATCTAGTACACAGGATTTTTTAGATATAGATAACTGATTAAAAAGATATTCAATAAACATAGAACCAGCCTCTTGTGGGTAATAAGATCCCGAATGAAATAAAGGGTCTAATGTGAAAAAGGGACGTTTATCAAGGTAAAATCCATTTTGACACCATAAAACTTGTTCAATCAAATCGAATTCAGGTTTTTCCTTTTCTGGATTAAGCCGAATTGAAACAGGAGGTTCTGAATTTAAAGCTGGGATTATTTCATTTGACCAAAACGGATCACCAATAATCCTTTCAACAAATTCTTTGGGAAGTGGAATCAAAACATGTCTTTTTGCGAAAATAAGAATTAATGAAATGTGAACTTGAAATAAATAAAAAAACGCCGACAAATTGCCGGCGTTTCTAACCAAATAATCAACCTAACCTAAATAAGACTTTAAAATTCTATTTTTTGAAGAATGCTTTAATCTTCGAATTGCTTTTTCTTTGATTTGCCTTACACGCTCACGAGTTAAATCAAATCGATCTCCTATTTCGTCTAATGACATTGGCGATTTGCCCTCTAAGCCATAAAATAATTTAACAACATCACTTTCTCTTGGAGTAAGAGCTGTTAACGATCGTTCTATATCTTTTCGAAGAGATTCCATTACCAAATTATTTTCAGGACCAGGCATTGAATCGTTCGAAAGTACATCGTACATACTCGAAGAAGATTCATCTCCTTCAACTAAGGGAGCATCCATGGATACGTGTCGACCATTGTGCGACAAAGATTGTTTTATTTCTTCTGCTGTGCAACCAATAAATTCTGCCATTTCTTCTGCTGAAGGTGGTCTTTCAAATTTCTGCTCAAGCTCAGAATAAGCTTTGTTGATTTTATTAATTGAACCAATTTTATTTAATGGCAGACGTACAATTCTCGCTTGCTCTGCCAATGCTTGCAAAATTGACTGACGAATCCACCAAACTGCATAAGAAATAAATTTAAAACCCCTTGTTTCATCGAATCTCTCTGCAGCTTTAATCAGTCCAACATTACCTTCATTAATTAAATCCGGCAGTGCTAAACCTTGATTTTGATATTGTTTTGAAACGGAAACAACGAATCTTAAATTGGCTTTTGTTAAGCGTTCAAGAGCAGACTTGTCACCCATTCGAATACGTCGAGCTAACTCAACTTCTTCATCTGGTGTAATGAGCTCAACTCGACCAATCTCTTGTAAATATTTGTCAAGTGAAGCGGTCTCTCTGTTGGTGACTTGTTTGGCTATTTTTAGCTGACGCATGATGTAATAAAAATTAGTGTTTTAAACCCTATAACGTGAATTCCTAAAAAAGGTTGGTTTTTTTGTGATAATTTTTCAAATAACCGCTTTTATCGAATATTCAAGAGATTTGATTTATAATTTAATTGATGAAAATACTTGAAACGTAAATACTTGAAATGTTATTTTTGTCATGAATTCAAATTGAAAATCTTTTTTTTAATTCACAACAAAATGAAAGTAATTTAGAATAAAACTTAATCACTAAATTTACCTAGTTTGTAAACTCAACTTGTATGAACATGACAGAATTAAGATCGAAGGAAACCCCTAAATATTATTTGCAAAGAATTTGGATTTATTCCAAGGAAATGTTTCCTGTTTTTATTTACTTACCCTATGTGGTCTCTTTGTATTTCTGTGTCAATGTGGTGATTCAGATTTTAAATACACCAATTTATAAACAATTTAAACAAGATTCGGGGACTATACAAACTATAACCGACGCAATCTATCAAGCAGGTTCCCAAGTTGTTATTGACTCCACTGCTATAGCTGGAGTAATAACGGCTTTTTTCATGATGCTTTTAATGAGAACTTTCGATGATTTAAAAGATTTTGAATTAGATGCGCATCTTTTTCCGCATAGAGCTACTGCCAGGAAATTAGTCTTAAAAAGAGATATTCAACTATTGAGCTTAAGTAGTTTTGGTATATTATTAATCGTCAATTTTATTTGGGGACAAGAAACGTTGATGGTATTCGCAATAATGATTACCTATGCTCTTCTAACTTTTAAATGGTTTTTTGCTGAAAAATTTCATCGAGAACATATCTTCATCACAATGTTAGATCATCAGCCTCTTCCATATGTAATCAACTTCTTTTTACTTCATACTGCCTTAGCAACTGGTACTGAGTATGAATCTTTCCAATGGATTCATTTTTATTTGCTCATGATTGTTTCCATGCCAATTACAGCGTGGGAAGTATCCCGCAAAATTCGATCAGCTGATATGGAAACTGAATATGAAACTTTTTCGATGGTTATTGGACGAAAAACGTCAACAATAATTCCTTTAATTCTATTCCTTGTAGTTGGTTTTTTACACATGTACGTGGGTCAAACAATGGCTTTTAAGCCTCTATTCTATTATATTGTAATTGCAATTATGTTGGTCGTACTTTTCTTTTACTTGAGATTCTTGATAAAACCAATCAAAGAATACAATGTACTTACAAATGTTGCGCTATTTGCTACCTCCATGTTTTTCATTAATCTGCTTGTTAATACATTGATAAATTACGAAATATTTTAACTTTTGGCAGCTAATTTATTTGAAAAACAAGCAACTCAAATCTCTGAAATTGGGGGTAAGTCATTTAATTTAGGTGTTCTGACCAAAGCCGGTTTTAGAGTACCTCCTTTTATAACTATCTCGAAATATGATATTGATGTCATTTTTGGGGCTGTCCTTAAACAGATTGAAAAAAAACTTTCGCAGTCTTCTAATCAAAAAAATGAATTATCGGCTGATGAACTTCAAAAGCTTTGCTCAGAGTGTCAACAGCTAATCGAAAACTTTGAAATTGAAAAGGGTTTAGAAAATCAATTGCTACAGCGTTGTGAAAAGGAATTCGGAAAAAATTATTTCATTTCAATTAGATCATCTGGGATGTCTGAAGATTCCTCTGATATTTCATTTGCGGGTCAGCATAGCACATTTTTATACACCACCTCTAATAAACTTATCCAAAATGTCAAGGCTTCTTTATCATCAGCATGGAGTTTTGGAGCCATTAGTTACAGGAAATTCCACAATATTCCGGTTACAAATATTCAATACGCCATTGTACTACAAAAAATGATTTTCGCTCAAAAAGCGGGAATTGCCTTTTCTATGAACTCAAATGGGAACTTGGCTGATGCCGTTATAAATTGCGGTTATGGGATTGGTGAAGGGATTGTGATGGATAAGGTTGAAACAGATTGTTTTTATGTAAACCGAGCAACGAAAAACATCACTCGAAGCCTGGTCAAAAAAATAAGTTCCATGCAATTTGACGAACTAAAAGGGATACATTTAGCCCCAGTAGATGCTGAATTGCAATTAACATCAATATTAAATGACGACGAAATTCTGGAAATATACGATGCTTCAATAAAAGCAGAAAAATTATTGAAAAAGCCTGCTGATATTGAATTTCTATTTGATGAATCGGGAAAATTGTATATGCTTCAGATGCGTCCAATTACAACGGTACAAATTGAAAATCTGAATATACTCGACAATACGAATATTATCGAAAGTTACCCGGGAGTTACGCTTCCATTAAGTTTTTCGTTTGCATCCATGGCTTACAGTAACTTATTTCGAAGAAGTGCCAAGGCTTTTTGGATTTCAAGTAAAAAATTCGATTCAAATAATGAGGTTTT
>JBIIHD010000115.1:0-5042 GCA_044236095.1 Crocinitomicaceae bacterium
CTGAGTTTTTAGAGCGCTTGTTTGAATTGGAAGTTCCAGAGGTGTTTGATGGGCTGATTACTATAAAGCGTATCGTTCGTGAGCCGGGAGAAAGAGCAAAAGTAGCAGTTGAGTCGTATGATGATCGAGTGGATCCAGTTGGTGCTTGTGTTGGTATGAAAGGTTCGCGTATTCATGGTATTGTTCGTGAATTGAGAAACGAAAATATTGATGTGATCAACTTTACAACAAATCCTCAGTTGTTAATTCAACGTGCACTATCTCCTGCTAAAATAACTTCTATTGAACTGAATGAAGGTGATAAGAGAGCGAAAGTATTCTTGAAACCAGATCAGGTTTCTCTAGCTATCGGAAAAGGTGGAAATAACATTAAACTTGCCGGAAGATTGAGCGGATATGAATTAGATGTATATCGTGATGGTGAAGTGGATATTGAAGATGTTGATTTAGAAGAATTTGCTGATGAAATTGATGGATGGATTTTGGATGAACTAAAATCGATCGGTTGCGATACAGCGAAGTCAGTGATTGAAATTGGAATTGATGATTTGGTTCAACGTACAGATTTAGAATACGAAACGGTAGAAGAAGTTCTACGAATTTTGAAATCTGAGTTTGAATAATCAATGATTGAATAAAAAAGTAGTTAAAAAATTATGGCTGGTAAACCAATTCGTTTAGGAAAAGCTGCGAGTGAACTCAATGTAGGTGTTTCAACTTTAGTTGAATTCCTAGATTCAAAAGGAATTAAAATAGATTCGAATCCGAATACTAAATTGGAAGAGGATCAAATGAACTTATTGCGAAGTGAGTTTGCATCGGATGTTGATTTGAAAGAACAAGCAAAAAGTACAATAGCCTCTCGTGAAAAAAGGGAAACAGTTACAATTAAACAAACTCGAGAAGTTGAAGAAGTAGAGGAAGAAGCTGAAGAGGATGAGGAAGCTCCGATTAACTTAGATGAAATCAAACGTTCCGTTTATGAAGCTTCTGAAGGTAATGTAGATAAAAATCCCAAGGTTAATGTTGTTGGAAAAATTGATTTGGGATCGCTTAATCAAAAAACAAGACCGGATAAGAAACAAGCCGAAGTTCAAGTTGAAAAGAAAGAGGAAAAAGCAATTGATCAAACTCCTGAATCAGTAGAGCCAAAAGAACCAGAGGCGCCTGTCGAAATTGAAACAATTCGTGCTGAGCGTCAAGTTCTTTCAGGACCAACGGTTCTAGGTAGAATTGAACTTCCGGTTGAAAAACCGAAAACGCCTAGTGCTTCAGCATCTGCAGAAGATCAAAAACGCAAGCGAAAAAGAATCAAAAAGGTTGAAAATCCTGTTTCAAATGAACCGAGAACAGGTGGATTTTCGAAAGCACCTCAAAAAGGAAAAGTTGAAAAACAAGAAATCAAAGAGGTCGATATCCAGAAGGAAATTAAGGAAACGTTGGCAAGATTATCCAATCAAGGTGGAAAATCTAAGGCTTCAAAAAATAGAAGAGCAAAACGAGATATAGTTTCTCAGCGACGTCAGGAAGAAATGGCGGCAGCTGAGATGGAAGAAAAAATCTTGAAATTAACTGAATTTGTTACAGTTTCGGAATTAGCTTCCATGATGAATGTCCAACCTACTCAGGTTATCGCTGCTTGTATGTCTCTTGGAATCTTTGCTTCAATAAACCAACGTATTGATGCGGAAACGATTCAAATTATCGCGGAAGAATTTGGATTTGAAACTCAGTTTGTGAGTGCTGAAATTTCCGAAGCAATTGCTGTTCAAGAAGATTCAGAAGAAGATTTAATTCCTCGACCTCCAATTATTACCGTAATGGGTCACGTCGATCACGGTAAAACATCCTTGCTTGATAAAATTCGTAACGCTAACGTAACAGAAGGCGAAGCAGGAGGAATTACACAACATATAGGTGCTTATTCAGTTACATTAAAAGATGGTCGTAAAATGACTTTCTTGGATACACCAGGTCACGAGGCGTTTACCGCCATGCGTGCTCGAGGTGCTCAAGTAACTGACGTTGCTATTATCATTGTTGCAGCAGATGACGATGTGATGCCTCAAACGAAAGAAGCAATTTCGCATGCTCAAGCTGCTGGGGTTCCGATGGTTTTTGCAATAAATAAAATTGATAAACCTGGAGCGAATGCCGACAAAATTCGCGAGCAACTTTCAGCCATGAATATTTTGGTTGAGGATTGGGGTGGAAAATACCAGGTTCAGGAAATTTCGGCTAAACAAAATTTGAATATCGACGCTTTACTCGAAAAAGTACTTTTAGAAGCTGAAATTCTTGATTTAAAAGCTAATCCCGATAAAAACGCTGTAGGGACAGTAATAGAATCCTCGTTAGATAAAGGAAAAGGATTTGTAACTAATTTGTTGGTTGAATCCGGAACGATGCGCGTTGGTGATGTAATTTTGGTAGGTCGCTATTACGGTAAAGTAAGAGCTATGCATGATGAACATGGTCGAGCTGTTAAAGAAGCAGGTCCTGCTCAACCAGTATCAATTCTTGGTATCAATGGTGCACCTAGTGCTGGTGATAAGTTTAATATTTTAGATGACGAGAAAGAAGCGAAATCAATTGCAACAAAACGAGAGCAGTTATATCGTGAACAAGGTTTGAGAACTACCAAACATATAACGCTTGATGAAATTGGTCGTCGTTTGGCTATTGGAGATTTCAAAGAATTGAATATCATTGTGAAAGGTGACGTGGATGGTTCGATCGAAGCACTTTCTGATTCATTGTTGAAATTATCGACGGAAGAAATTCAAGTTAAAATTATTCACAAAGGTGTGGGTGCCATTTCTGAAGCGGATGTCAATCTGGCTTCGGCATCAGATGCTATTATTATCGGATTCCAAGTTCGTCCGACTAATACAGCTAGAAAATTAGCAGAGAATGAGCAAATTGATATTCGATTGTATTCAGTAATCTACAAGGCTATTGAGGAAATCAAAGCTGCGATGGAAGGTATGCTTTCACCGGATATTGAAGAGAAAATTGTTGGTTCAGCTGAAATTCGCGAAACTTTTGATATTACCAAAGTTGGTACAATCGCAGGATGTTATGTATTAGATGGAATCATCAAACGAACGTCTAAGATTCGAGTAATTCGTGATGGAATTGTTGTTCATACAGGAGTTCTTGGATCATTGAAGCGATTTAAAGATGATGTTCGAGAAGTGAAAAACAATTACGAATGTGGTTTGAATATTGATAAATTTAACGATATTAAAATTGGCGATATCGTAGAAGCATTTGAAGAAGTAGAGGTTGCAAGAAAACTCTAAGCTCGAATTTGCTTCAATTGTATTTCATTTCCAAGGAACTCATTCCAGTCAATCATATTCTCGGCTAGAGCATCTGTATTTAACGTGTAATTTATCGTGCCGTCGGGAAAATAAATTCGTTCGATTTTTTCATCGATTTGTTCTTCTGGATTTTTTTTCTGAAAGTACAACAACAATGAATTCATCCACTTGGAAGAAAGTATTATCTTGTTTTCAAAGGATAAATTACCAACAATCACTACGCAACTAACTTGAATTTCAGATTCATTTGAGTTGAACTCGATCCGATTTACTACATTTAAATTTGTTCTCATTGTCATAATTTTTGACAAAGATTCACTTATAAGAACGTAAAGTATTTACGTTTATAAAAAAATCTTGATTGAATCATTTTACTTATTTTCGCACCTTACAATTATTCTATGAATGAATTCCGAACGATTTGGACTACAGACGATAAATTTGTTGAGGTAATCGATCAACGAAAACTTCCTCACTCGTTTGAAATTGTCAAATTAACATCCTATAAAGATGCAGAAATAGCCATAAAAAACATGACTGTTCGTGGAGCTCCATTAATTGGTGCTACTGCAGGTTATGGGATTTATTTGGCCGTCCGGGAAATGATTGAAAAACAATTAGATGGGAATTTCTTAGATCAAGCTTTTTCAGATTTGCGTGCATCAAGACCAACTGCTGTGAATTTATTTTGGGCTTTGGATAAAATGAGGAATGCTTTGGATAATTCTCACGATTTTCTTCAAACATCCTGGAATATGGCAGCTCAAATAGTAGAAGAAGATATTGAAACATGTCGCATGATCGGAGTTCATGGTCTGCCCTTGCTTGAAGAAATTTCAAAGAGAAAAAAAGGTGAAACTGTCAATATCTTAACCCATTGCAATGCCGGTATGTTGGGTTGTATTCAGTGGGGAACAATCACCTCTCCCATTTATCAGGCGCATTTAAAAGGAATTAAAGTACATGTCTGGGTGGATGAGACTCGGCCCAGAAATCAAGGATCGAATTTGACTGCTTACGAACTTACTCGACATGGAATACCGCATACATTAATTGTGGACAACGCCGGTGGTCATTTGATGCAGCATGGAATGGTTGATATTGTGATTGTTGGAACTGATAGAACTACTCGTAATGGAGATGTTGCTAATAAAATTGGAACCTATTTGAAAGCCCTTTCTGCAAAAGACAATAATATTCCTTTATACGTTGCCCTACCTTCAACTACTTTGGATATGACAATTCGAGACGGATTGACTGAAATCCCCATTGAGGAACGAGATCAAAATGAAGTAAAATACATGACTGGATTGCGTTCAGATGGTCAACTAGATTCCGTTTTGATTTGTCCAGAAAGCACGCAGGCGAGCAATTATGGATTTGATGTAACACCTGCTCGGTTGGTAACAGGACTTATTACGGAAAGAGGAATCTGTGAGGCAAGTGAAAACGGAATTTTGTCTCTTTTTCCTGAATATTCAGAAATTTGATGGTATGAAGTTTTTAATTGTTGGTTTGGGAAATCCCGGTGTTCAATACGAACAAACGCGTCATAATATTGGATTTTTAATTACTGAAAAACTGGTTACTGACTTGGGCGGAAAATTTACATCGTCGAAATTGGCTGATATAGCTGAAGTGAAAATAAAAGGAAGAATTCTAGTTGTCATTAAGCCTACAACCTATATGAATTTAAGCGGTAAGGCGGTTAATTAT
>JBIIHD010000117.1:0-5019 GCA_044236095.1 Crocinitomicaceae bacterium
AGGAGCCATGCATTTTAAGCAATAAATCTGTTTTAGTGATTTCCACAAAACCTTGATTTCTTAGTTCAACGCCAACTTTATAGAATCCATTTAAATCTTGAATAAACAACTGATTTATTGCCAAATCAATGCGTGGCTCGTAAACTTTGATGTATTGGGTTGCAGTATCTCTACATCCAATTGAGTTTTCAATGATTAACGATGTTTGAATGCTATCACCTATTAGTGACTCATCAAAACCAGGAATCTCGACAGGATCGGAATTCGTAGTTTGAATTGGGTCACTGTCTCCGAGCGTCCATGTGTATTGGTTTGCTCCAATGCTTGTGCTTGTGAAGGTAGTTGGAACACCCGCAACAATAGTTTGTGGTGAAACGAAATAAGATGCATTAATTTCTGATAGCACATTCACAATGATTAAGGTGTCTCGCTGACAACCATTATCAGTTGTAGATGTTAAATTCAAGTATTGAACACCAGTTGTCACAAATTGATAGGCTGAACTCGTTCCTTCGATTGGATATTGTAAGTTTACCAACCAATCTGTTTGTGCAATGTTACCAATTGAAACGGAACTAAGGTTTTCAAATGTTGTCCACGTGTTTTTACAAGCAGGCCCCACTTGCCAACCCAACGTCGGTCGAGGATAAATTATAATACTTTGCAAGGATGTATCTTGGCAGCCATTGTTGGCTGTAACGATTAATTGAACATCAAAGGTATCTGCGTCGGCGTAAATCTTCTGGAAAGATGGATTGATGGCTTGTGTTCCATCTCCGTAGGTCCAGGCGTTTGTTATAATACTATACGTATCCGAAATAGCACTGTTGTTCAAGAAGTTAACTGCTTTTTCCTCACAGGTATTGTTGAATGAGAAGTCTGCCAAAGGAGCCGGTTGAATGTAAACTGCTTGTGTTACAGTATCTCGACAGCCGTTGATGTCTTGGGCTTGAAGGGAAACGTTGTAAGTGCCTGTTTGACCAAACGAGTAGCTTGGATTTGATGATGTGCTTGTGCTGTTGTTTTGATTAAAATTCCAAAGGTAAGAGTTTAGAGTTAAGAGTGATGAGTTAAAAGGAGTGAATAAAACCTCCTCGTATGGACAATAGTTTTGGGTGTTGAAGGAGAGTATTGGTTTTGGGTGGACGGTGAGTGGAAACGTAGTTGAACTACTGCAACCTTCTTGGGTTTCTACTAAGAGTGTTACGTTGAATGTACCTGAAGTATCAATGGCAAAAATCCCTGAACTACCTGAATAAAAAGAACCCTCACTAATGGACCATGTTTTATTATTGATAGTACCATTGCCGTTTGGAACAACGCTATTATCGTTGAATTGCCCTTCTTCAAATTGGCAAATACTCTGCGGAAATGAATAATTTAAAGTTGGCGAAGTACCAATAACAGTTACTTGAACGGTATCTCGGTTTTGGCAATTGTTACTGTTTGTAAATTCTAACATATAAAGTCCGGAAGTATCAACGATTTGGGAGGCTTGGTTATTTCCAGTATTCCAAGTGTACAGAGTAATGTTAGTTGGTGTGTTTTGTAATTGCAAGCTGTTTCCAGAGCAGAGATTGGTGTCTGCTCCGAGGGTGATGTTTGCTAGTGTTGAATCAACATTAATAGTAAAAACATTGGATCTAATTAGACAACCGGCACTATTTGTAAAATCAATAAAATAGGAGCCTGGTTTTGAGATTTGATAATTTGCTTGGGGATAACAGTTGTTCCAACTTGAAAAAATATGATTCGCAGGAATTTGAGGACTTAATTGAACTGATTCATAAAAACAAATTAAGGTATCCTGAAAATTGAAAATTTCCATTTTTGGAGGATAAATCATAATTGTATCTCCCGATATACGCCCAAAAATATCGGTAGTTTGCACCCAATAAGTTCCAGGTTGGTTAACCTGTATGCTGGATGTGGTTTCACCTGTACTCCACTGATAACTTGAATATATAGCTGAAGTACTGATCGTTTCATTAACACAAGTTCCGTTGTTTTGATACGTTGGCGTGATATCGGCTCCTAAATTAACTGGAGGAGCATATCGATCCATCAGGTATGAATTTACTTTTTGTGTTTCCGAAATGTTTACAGAATTAATAAAGACCATTTCTGAAATATTACCATGTAAATTTAGTATTTCACCCACATCAGAAGGATCATTATACGCACCTATTAAAAATCGAAAATTTGAATTCATATCATGATTAACAGATAAATTATTAGCTGTTGATTGTAATTGATTATTTCTAAATAATTTGTTTGAATTATTAGATCTGTTTATTTGAGATTGTAATAACTGAAATTGTGAAGGGGAAATACTAGGAAATGTAGTTGATTTTTCAGTAATATCCACATAGAACATACCGGTAGTGGAAGAGTTAAGATACAATCCATATCTGCTGTTTGCAGCGGCAAAAAGTGTTTTAGCAAATAAAAATTGATTAAACCCATTTAAACTTGAGTTTGTCGAGTTAGCCAAAACAAACATGGTTCTGTTATTAGTATTTAAATCTAATACATCGCCACCATTTAGTACCTGAGAACCACTAAATTGAACAGCTGGCTTTGAGTTTAATGCATTTGAATTGACGCTTGGTCTCTTTGCAACTACGGACTGATTAAAAATCAATCCTTGAGAACTTAAGTCTGTCCATTGCTGAACGTTACCATTTGCATCTAATACAACATTTGTATCAGCCCTTAGCCATAGACACAAGCTCGAAATATCTAATGGTTCAAATACTTGAAATTTACCCTTATTAGAAACATATGACTGGCCATTAATCATTCCGCTCACTTTCCAAAACCATGTTCCAGAAACCAAATTATTAATCAATTGAAATTGATTGTTTGAAGAGGAAATTGATTGCACACCCAAACTATAAGTTGAATCCTGGGAAAGTGAAATCTGATAGGTTTGAATTCCTTCAATTCCGTTCCAACTCAATAACGGTGTTCTATCTGAAATTACTTCATTGTGTTTTGGCCATACAATTGATAAGGAGGTATTTGACAGTTCAAGGTCTTCGATTAAATTCAATGCCGTTTGGTTGAATCCTTGACAGCCATTGTTATCGATAACATTTACAGAAATTAAATAAGAACCAATGTTGCCGTAGACAAGAGAGGGATTTGCAGCATTACTAGTTATGTTTTCCCCTAAATCCCATTGGTAACTTTGAATCGTGTATCCATTGTTGAACGTAGAAAAGGAAATTGTATCATATACACACGACCCTAAACTTTGAATAGCTATAACCGGTTTTGGATTAATTTGAATTGATTGTTGAAGTGCAACCGAACAACCATTGGATGCTAGCACTGTTAGTTCTATATTTTTTATACCTTGATTCTGATAAGAAACCAAAATTGAATCACCATTATTAGTTATTCCATCGTCAAGGTTCCAAGAAATACTAGATATTGAATTAGGTGGTGTGACACTTGCTAGAACACTGAATAACAAAGGCGTATCTTCACATAACGTTGAAGGTATATTCAAATTAACTGTTGGTCCTTCACCGGTTACATTTATATGGATTGTGTCGCTGTTTTGACAACCATTGATATTTGTTACCTCAACAATATACGTACCACTTGTATCTACAAGTTGCGCAGATTGATTAGTTCCGGTATTCCAACTAAACAGTTGCACATTGGAAGGTAGATTTTGAATATACAGCTGATTTCCGGAACAGAAAGAAGTATCTGAACCTAAAAATATTTGTTGCAGAGAAGAATCAACTTTAATCCGGAAAACATTTGATTTAATTTGACATCCACTGATATTTTGAAAAGTAATTGAAAAACACTTCTCAGCATCGGTAGAAATAAAATTATGCCCTTGCATTACGACTCCATCAGACCAAGAGATAAATGAATGATTATTTGGGATAATTGGATTAATGTTGATTTGTGAATTAAAACAAACAATTGTATCCTGAAAATTAAAAATGTTCATTTTAGGATTATTGACTACAATTGTGTCTCTTGATGTTCTCCCGAAAATATCTAAGGTTTGTATCCAATAACTTCCTGCTTGCGTTACAGTGATACTTGATGTAGTCGCTCCTGTGCTCCACAAATAACTTGAATATATACTTGAAGCACTTATCGTTTCATTGACACAGGTCCCATTGTTTTGATACGTTGGGGTGATATCAGCTCCTAAATTCACAGGTGGAGCATATCGATCTGTGAGATAAGAATTTACCTTATTTACATCAGCTGTATTTACCGAATTTATAAATACCATTTCTGATATATTGCCATATAGATTAAGAAGTTCTGATTGATCTGATGCATCATTGTATGCTCCAATTAGAAATCGAAATGGGGAATCAAAATTATATCCAGGACTTAGTCCGGAATTTACCCCTAATTGAATATTATTTCGATGCAATTGTATACTATTATTCAAACGATCTACACTACATCTATTCAAGTAGTATTGATTTATATTAGAGGCTGAGTTCAGGTTTATGGTACGATCCCCATTATCTAAATAAAAGAGGCCGACATTCGTTGAATTATTGAAAAAACCTAAACGGCTATTGGCTGCTCCAAACAATGCTTTTGAAAAAATAAATTGATTAAATCCTGTTAACGCTGAATTTGTTGAATTAGCAATTACAAACATGGATCGACTATTCTGATTTAAATCCAAAACATCACCTCCGCTTAATGCTTCAACGCCATTAAATTTAATTGCTGGTTTTAAGTTCAGTGCATTTGTATTTAAGGTTGGCCTTTTTGTTGGTGAAGCTTGATCAAAAATTAATCCTTGGGCACTTAAATCTTTCCATTGTTGAATTTTACCATTAGCATCCAATGTCAAATTGGTATCAGCCCGTAACCAAAGACACAAACTGGTAATATCTGTTGGTTCAAAAACCTGAAATTTACCCTTATTAGAAACATATGACTGGCCATTAATCATTCCGCTCACTTTCCAAAACCATGTTCCAGAAACCAAATTATTAATCAATTGAAATTGATTGTTTG
>JBIIHD010000118.1:0-5018 GCA_044236095.1 Crocinitomicaceae bacterium
TCAAGTAAAACAAACAATACGTTTCTTATTTCATTGACATCCATTTCGCAACATATTTCCCGAGAATATCAAACTCAAGGTTCACCTTATCCCCTACTTTCAACGAGTTGAAATTTGTAAAATCATAAGTGTAAGGAATAATACAAACTGAAAAAGATCCTAGATTAGAATCAACTACTGTTAAACTTGTTCCATTTATTGCAATGGATCCTTTTTCGACTGTTAAATTAGACGTTTCATAAGAAAAATGGAATTTCCAACTTCCACCTTGATCTTCGATTGAAGTACATCTCCCAACAGTATCTACATGCCCCTGAACAATATGTCCATCTAGACGACCATTATATTGGAGACAGCGTTCCAAATTGACTTTAGTTCCTATCTGCCAGTTGGCTAAATTCGTTCGCAACAAGGTTTCCTGAATAGCCGTTACGACATAACTATCATCAGAAATCGAAACCACAGTGAGGCAACATCCATTATGGGCAACGCTTTGATCAATTTTTAATTCGTTTGTGAAATCTGCTGAAATTGTAAAATGTATGTTATTATTTTCCTGCTGAATCATTTTTACAACTCCAATTTGCTCGATAATTCCTGTAAACATATTCTATTATTTTACCATTCTTTTTCTGTGATGAACACTGTTCCTTTGAACAACGCAACGGTTTGATTGTGTTGATTTTTTACTGAAATATTATAAATTCCAGTTGATTTTCCCCGATGAATTTCCTCCGCTTCAGCTATTATTAAATCGCCTTCCAAAACTTTTTTCACGTGAGATATGGAGGTTTCAATACTTACACATTGTACTCCTCTAGAATTAGAAGCAAAGGCCAATGCCGAATCAGCAAGAGAATAAGAAATTCCGCCATGAGCAATCCGAAATCCATTTAACATTTCAGCGGTTACTTTGGATCTCAATTTACATACTCCAAAATCAATTTTATCTATTTCCACACCTAGCCATTGACTGAAAGAGTCATCCTTCATCATTAGTTTTACAATTTCCTTGGGTGATTTCATGTAACAAAATTAACTTATTTGATTAACAACATTAAAATTTGTAAAAAATCTAAATAATAGTTGAACCAACTTGAACTGGAATAATGATTTTTGAATTATTAATTTGGCACATTATTTAGAGTAATAAGGCGCTGCATGTAAACTCCGGTAAGTGATTCCTATTTTATATATAGGAATAAACTGTCGGAGTTTCATATTTGTAAATATAGGAATATAAAATAAATCAGCTTCGTAAATTATTTATATAACCTATTCAATAACAATAAAAAAAACTAAAAAAACCTTGTTTTTTGTACAAATATTGAGTAAGTTTGTTACTCATGCTAGATGCTTTAATTACATCCAAAACTAGAATTCGGCTGTTGGTTAAGTTTTTCCTCAATCCAACGATGAAAGCGTATTTGCGTCAATTGTCAGATGAATTCGGTGAAAGTACCAATGCTGTCCGAGTTGAATTAAACCGTTTGACCGAAGCTGGAATCCTTGAAAGTGAAGCCGTTGGCAACGTGGTAAAGTACAAAGCGAAACAGTCTCATCCCTTATTTCCTGAAATAAAAAGTATTGTTTCAAAAATGACTGGTCTCGATTCGATCATCGAATGGGTTATTCAACGTTTAGGAGATGTGGAAAACGCTTACCTAATTGGTGATTATGCGAAAGGAAAAGATTCGGGAATTATTGATGTAATTCTTGTTGGAAAAGTTGATAAATCGTACCTTACAGAATTAATTGAAAAAGCAGAAGATTTAGTGCAACGAAAAATTCGTTACCTCGTAATGAATCCTGTTGAACTAGAACACTATAAACTACAAAATGAAGAACCAATATTATTACTTTGGAGTAAAAAATAATTGGTTTTTTGACTTGCAAACTGAACTACTCACCACGGTATTTTTCGAAAATGACTGTGACTGAGAATGGCGAAGCTGTAACAATACCTTAGTAAAGAGTAATAAATTCAATGAGTCATTTGGTACATCAAAACTTTACTACTTCACGGTCTGATTATGAAAATCGAAACGGACACAAGGGAAAGGTAATTTGGTTTACTGGGCTTTCAGGTTCTGGAAAATCAACGTTGGCAAATGAATTAAACACTTATTTATTTCAACAAGGCAAGTATTCGTGTATTCTGGATGGAGATAATACAAGACTAGGAATTAATCATGATCTTACTTTTTCAGACGCAGACCGCACGGAAAACAACCGAAGAATTGCTGAGATTGCAAAATTATTTGTTGAAGCAGGTAATATTGTTTTGTGTTCTTTTATTTCTCCATTTGAAAAGGATCGACTATTATCAAAAGATATTATTGGAAATGAAGATTATTTCGAAGTTTTTGTAGATTGTTCGCTTGAAGAATGTGAAAAACGAGACGTTAAAGGGATGTACAAATTAGCAAGAAAAGGAGAGTTAGAATCGTTTACTGGAATTTCTAGTCCATACGAGATTCCTACAAACCATAATCTTGCAGTCAATACAGAAAAAAACACGTTAGATTATTGTTTAAATCAGCTAATCCCTTCAGTTGAAGCATTAATTACCTTAAACTAGAATACTCAATATTTCTAAATAAAAGACGTTTTAGAAAATGAGTGTCATTAATTTTTTTGTTTTTCATTCTGAACTGAGTTTCGTCGTTTTGTATGAAGTCCTAAATCCTCAAACTAAAACCTCAACTCTCAGCCTTAAACCTCAGCCTTAAACCTCAACCCTCACATGAACCTAGTCAATAATTTTTCCTCCCATTTATTTTGGGATATTGATCGTTCAAAATTAGATTTAGACGAGCATAGCCAATTTTTAATAGGTCGCGTGTTGCAATATGGTTATTTCAGGGATTGGCAGTTTTTGGTAACGTTATATGGCTTGGAAAAAATTAAAAATACGCTTTTGGAAATCCGATTTTTGGATGATGTATCGATTCATTTTGCTAGTAACTTGTTTTCCATTCCCTTAGAAAAATTTAGATGCTACACTACAAAACAGTCAGCACAGAATTACTGGAACTATTAAAATTTTGCATGACTCGAAATGAGTTAAGTGATATGAGATTGGTAGGAGGAACAGATTTGGCGTTACAGTATGGTCATAGAAAATCAATTGACATCGATTTGTTCGGAATGATTGACCTCGAAAAAGTAGATACATTTCAATTATTGAATGAATTCAGTAATGATGTTCAGATTATCACAAAGCAAAAGCAAATCAATATTTACATTGTGAACGGTATTAAGATTGATTTTGTGAACTATAATTATCCTTGGTTGAAAGAACCGAAAGTCATGGACACTATTCGAATGGCAGCTGTAGAAGATGTAGCAGCAATGAAACTGAATGCCATTGCAGGAAGAGGCAGTAAAAAAGATTTCATAGACATTGAATTGATTTTAAAGGAGTTTTCCCTAAATCAACTTGTAGATTTCTACAAAACAAAATATAATCAAGAATCAGAATTTATGGCGTTGAAAAGTATGCTGTATTTCGCAGATGCCGATTTAGAAGTCGAACCTGAAATGTTCTCGGATTTTAAATGGACGAATACCAAGCAATTTATAAAACAACAAGTCGAAGATTATTTAAAAAATTAGTTCAACTATCAACCTTCTGTATTCAAAATTCTACCCTCAACAATGAAAGACTCCTGGACCGAAATAATCTCCCCGAAACGCTCTCTACTTGACATCAACCTCAAGGAACTTTGGCGCTACCGTGATTTAATTATGCTTTTTGTACGACGGGATTTTGTTGCAACATACAAGCAAACAATTTTAGGACCGCTTTGGCTTTTTATTCAGCCTTTATTTACCACACTTACTTTTTTCTTTGTTTTCAATAAAATTGCAAAGATTCCAACAAATAATATTGATCCAATCTTATTTTATTTGTCCGGAATCACACTATGGAACTACTTTTCAGATTGTTTCAGCAAAACCTCCAATACATTTGTCGCCAATGCAGGAATTTTCGGTAAAGTGTATTTTCCACGCTTAGCAACACCCATTTCAATTGTCATTTCGAACCTCATCAAACTAGGAATTCAAGTCCTTCTGTTTGTCGCCATTCTTATTTATCAAATGATTACCAAAGACGTTCAACTCAACGTGAATGCATATATTTTGATTTTACCTTATTTGATTATTCTCATGGCAGTTATGGGGCTTGGTCTCGGAATCATTTTCTCTGCGTTGACCACCAAATACCGTGATTTAAGTTTCCTATTAACCTTCGGAATTCAGCTTTTGATGTACGCAACTCCCATTATTTACCCCTTAAGCTACACCGGAGGAAAATTGCACACTATCATTAGCATGAACCCACTTACACCCATCATGGAAAGTTTCCGTTATGCCTTTTTCAGTATTGGAACTTTTGATTGGAGCGGTTTGGCTTTTACCAGTATTTTTAGTTTCGGCGTTTTATTCATAGGCATCATCATCTTCAATCAAGTGGAGAAAAGTTTTATGGATACGGTGTAATTTAGAATTGCGAATGCAGAATTATGAATTAAGAATGATTTCGAAATTGAGTAAAATATTCATCGCAGGCCACAAAGGAATGGTTGGAAGTGCTGTAGTTAGAGCTCTTGTAGCGTCTGGTTATGAAAATATTGTGATTCGAAGTCGTTTAGAACTAGATTTGACAAACCAAGAAGCTACAGGGAACTTTATTCAAGATGAAAAAATAGATGTAATCATTGATGCAGCAGCAAAAGTGGGTGGAATTTTGGCGAATGATACTTATCCGTACGACTTCATCATGCAAAACATGCAGATTCAGAACAACTTGATTGATGCTGCAGTTAAAAACAACATTTCAAAATTTATTTTTCTAGGAAGTTCATGCATTTATCCAAAGTTTGCACCTCAACCAATGAAAGAGGAATACCTATTGACCGGACCTCTTGAACCCACGAATCAATGGTATGCGATTGCGAAAATTTCGGGTATTATGGCTTGTAAGGCAGCAAAAATTCAGAAAGGGCTAAATG
>JBIIHD010000119.1:0-4988 GCA_044236095.1 Crocinitomicaceae bacterium
CCCAAAATACTTTTTCCTCCCCATAAGTAAGGTGTATTGAGATAGCGAGTTGAAAAATCATAAATATTTGTTGAAATAGGCGAATATTTTTCAAGTCGTTGGAAAACAGATTTTCCAATTTGAAACGATGGTTCATCTGAAACAAAACTACCGCAAGATATTCGTTGCATTCCCCATGGAGTATCGATTATTGTAGTAGGAATGTTTTCACGACTGAGCTCATTTAACCATTTTTTCAGTTCTTTCTCAGAAATTGAGATTAGTTGTTTATGATCGACAAATCCAATATACCCATCTGAAAGTGATTGAATTTTAGTCCATGGAAGATTAAATTCAATTATTTCAACAGGTTCACCAAACAATAACTGGGAAATCATTTCAGAAGCATCTCGCTGTTCTGAGCGTACGGGTGAAATGGAAACTTTACAAAATGCATATTTGGATTGTTCAGTAATCATGTTTAAAATTCGGATTTTCAAATTTACTTTTAATGCCGGAATAATATGTAATTTCGTAAATTGAAATAGCGATGAAAAGACCAAAAATATTAGTTACTAATGATGACGGAATTACTTCAAAAGGAATTGTTTCCTTAATTTCGGTAGCCAAATCTTTTGGAGATGTTTTAGTTGTAGCACCTGACAAGCCTCAATCCGCTACAGGTCATTCAATTACGATTCATCACCCATTGAGATTAAATAAATTCGAAGGTTTTGAAAATATTGAAGCTTATTCGTGTTCTGGAACTCCGGTAGATTGTGTGAAACTTGCCATTTATGAACTGTTGAATTCAAAGCCTGATCTTCTGTTGTCTGGGATAAATCATGGTGAGAACACGTCAACAAATGTGTTGTATTCTGGAACAATGTCTGCGGCTGTAGAAGGTGCAATGGAAGGAATTCCATCTATTGGATTTTCTTTGGCAAACTTTTCGGCAGATGCTGATTTTACAGCTTCACAATGGGCTGCTCATGAAGTAATTTCAAAGGCATTGAATAATAAAATACCGCTAAATACTTGTTTAAATGTAAATATTCCTGATATTTCTGTTTCTGAAATAAAAGGATTTAAAATTTGTCGACAGGCTCATGCTTTTTGGGCAGATCGATTCGAAAAGCGTGAAGATCAATTTGGAAAGCCATATTATTGGTTAACCGGTGAATTTTCAAATGTCGATCAACATGAGGATACGGATTTAGCCGCCATGAAAAATGGATATGTTAGTATTGTTCCTACTCATTTTGATATGACAGCTTATAGTGTTTTAGATGAATTAAAAAATTGGAATTTATGAATTTACGAAATTGGGGTTGGGATCATACCAAAGGCTTATTAATAGGTTTTTTATCTCCTATCGTTTTGGTGCCATTAGTTGTTGTTATTATGGCTGAGTTTCAAAATTACCCATTCGAATATTTGTGGAAACAATTTTTAACTATGGATATGGTGCGAAGTAAATTTATTTCCCTCGCGATTATTCCAAACTTATTATGGTTTTATATGACTCTGAATAGAGAAAAATATGGATTAGCGATGGGGATAATTGCAGGAACAATTCTATATCTCCCATACGTCTTGTATGTGAACGTGATTCAATAATGTCGAAAAAGGAATCCCGAATATATATAATTGCTGGAGAGGCTTCAGGTGATTTACATGGAGCAAATTTACTCCGAGAATTATTCCAGCTAGATTCATCTATTTTAGTGCGAGCATGGGGAGGAGATCGCATGCAGAAAGAGGGTGCGAATCTGGTCAAACATATTTCTGAACTTGCTTTTATGGGATTTGTAGAGGTTTTACTTAATATTCGAACGATTTTAAGAAATATTAAATTTTGCAAACAGGATATTCTTGAATTTAAACCCGATGTATTGGTGCTGATTGACTATCCTGGATTTAATTTGAGAATCGCTGAATGGGCAAAAAAACAAGGAATCATTGTTCATTACTATATTTCACCTCAAGTTTGGGCTTGGAAGAAGTCTCGTGTTAAAATCATAAAGCGATCTGTCGATAAAATGTACACGATTTTACCCTTCGAAAATGCTTTTTACAAGCAATTTGGGTTCGAAACAGAATATGTAGGTCATCCACTTTTGGATGAAGTTGAGAGATTCAATAGAAAAAGAATTAGTAGAGAAGATTTTTTGGCAAAAAACGGTTTAACTAATTCACGCATTATTTCAATTTTACCTGGAAGTAGAAAGCAAGAAATCCATGTAAAACTTCCTATTATGTTAGAGGCTGTATCCGAATTAGAAAACTACCAAATTGTTGTTGCTGGAGCCCCTAATCAATCCGTTGATATGTATTCTGAATTTGAAAAGCAAGGATGTAAGATTGTCTTCGGTCAAACTTATGATCTTTTACTGAATTCAGATGCAGCAATAGTAACATCTGGTACGGCTACTTTGGAAACGGCTATTTTAAATGTTCCTGAGGTTGTTTGCTACAAAGGATCATGGATTTCATACTTCATTGCTCGATCTTTAATTCAAATAAAATACATTTCATTAGTTAATCTAATAATGGATAAACTTATTGTTAAAGAGTTAATTCAAGGGGAATGTACTGCATTGAAAATACGTGAAGAATTAGCTCAACTATTGAAGAATTCAGAATATAGAAAGGCAATGTTGATTAATTACTCATTGATGCGTGAAAAACTCGGTGGTATCGGTGCGAGTAAAAAAGTCGCAAATTCATTGTTGAAAACTATATCTAAACTTTAATTTCATCGTATATCACGATTGTAAATTTGTCTAATGGTGAAATTCATTTTATTTCTCGCCATTTCACTTCCATCGTTTTTGATTTCACAGACGATGAGAGTCGCTGTTTTTTCTGGTGATAAAATTCAACGGATCAATTTTTCTTATTCAGAATCTAGCTATTCTATTTATGCTGACACAAATTACGTTGGTGATATCAATGTGAATGATTTTGTTGATATTGTTGCTTCAGATAGTTCGAAGGTTAAATTATATTTCGGTGTTTTGGAAGTTGGGTCATATAATAAAATTAAACTTATTCAAAATGCATCTTTTGGAAATCTAACGCTAACTCAGAAGAACACGGAGGTTAAACCAAGAAAGTATGTGGGTGATTTTGAAGTTTCAAACAATAAAAATTCACTTCAAATTGTAAATTGTGTTTATTTGGAAGATTATATTTCCGGAGTTGTTGAATCAGAAGGCGGGGTAGGTCATCATTTGGAATATTACAAGGCGCAAGCAGTGTTGAGCCGGACCTATGCCATGAGAAATCTTAATAGACATGGTAAGGATGGTTATGATTTGTGTGATAGAACTCATTGCCAAGCATATTTCAACAAATGGAGATTCTCAAATAACATTTTGAAAGCAGTTCAAGAAACAAAGCAAGATGTTTTAATTGATTCTAATTATCACTATGTTGAAGGTTTTTTTCATGCAAATTGTGGTGGACAAACCTCGGAAGCAGATTTAATTTGGAATGAATCAATCCCTTATTTAAAAACGTTTCGAGACACATTTTGTATTTACACTAAACAAGCTAAATGGGAAAAGAAAATCCCGAAATCAAAATGGACTTCCTTTTTTCAAAAGAATTATTTCATTTCAGAATCAGATGCAGTTTTTAATTATCAGCAGTTCAATTTTCAACAAGAATGTAGAAAGGCATTTTTCGTAGATCCTAGGTATGGAATTCCTCTCCGAGAAATTAGAGATGAGTTTAAATTAAAATCGACCTTTTTTTCATGTCAAGATGAAGGAGAATATGTAAAGCTTATAGGCAAAGGTTTTGGTCACGGTGTTGGTCTATGTCAAGAGGGAGCTATGAAAATGGCTAAACTTAATTATACCTACAAACAAATTTTAAGTTATTACTTTTCAGGAACAGAGATTGTGAAATTAGAAACAATTATGGCTAATTCTAATACCGGGTTTAAATTGGCTCCAGCAATCACTTATAAAACTTTTTTTGAGAATTTAAAAAGTGACTAAAATAAAAAAGAGTCGAATTTCGACTCTTTTATTAGATATCAGTGAATTTAAAAATTATCTTTTATGCATTGGCTCGTCAGAAACTGTCAATTTCTTACGACCTTTTCTTCTACGAGCAGCAAGTACTCTTCTACCATTTTTAGTCGCCATTCTACTTCTGAAACCGTGTTTGTTTCTTCTTTTTCTTACCGATGGTTGGAATGTTCTTTTCATACTCAAAAATTAATAACCCATAAAAACGGGATGCAAAGATAGTAAAAAAATAAAACTTTCAAATACTTCGATTAAATATTTTTTTCTAGAATATTTCGGATTTGAGGGAAAGTCAACAGACATTATATAATTATTCTCATTTGTTAATCTATTAATAGCTAATCTGGCTGGGGTTGATCAATGTTGGAAGACTTTCGGTTTATAGAATCATAACTTTCAAATTTAATAATTCTAGACCTCCTTTTCAAAGAATCAGGGTGTTCAATAGCTATGTCTCCAACCATCGTTGTATCTATTTCCTGTTTTAATAGCGGTATTACACCAGTTGTTCTTGTATTACTTTTACATCCTGTTAGAATCAATACAATTCCGATTAAGAATAACGCACACTTTCGGAAAAGGGGATTTTTCAATTTATCACTTGCATTTTGGTATAAATCAATGCTCCAAGTTTGAATCCAATTTCTTTTGCTTTTGGGATTTAGTTGTTTTGAATTAAAGCTTCCACATATCTTAGACCCATTAGCTATGTTTCGAAAATAGTCTTGAATCTCAATCTTCGACATTTTGCTAAAATCAATTACTGTTTTATTACAAATTCCACAATATCTACCCTTTTCATTAGGAGTCATTTTATTCCAGTCTTCATGACACGGGTTAGGTATTGAATAATTACTTCTATTTGACATAATTGAAATAGATTAAAGAACAAAAAACAAAATTTTTGGATTTCGTTACGAAATAATATTATCTCAAGAGTTGGAAAAAACTGCTATATGTTTTGTC
>JBIIHD010000120.1:0-4979 GCA_044236095.1 Crocinitomicaceae bacterium
GAAAACTTAAACCAATCCACATCTGTACTTGATCCTAAAACTGCTGAAACGTTCGTATTCACAGAAATTGTTTTAGCTGCTGATAGTGAGTTGTTTGTTTCATAAGTATCTGTACAAGAAGTTGAAACAGTTGCTTGCGTAGTAAAATTTGCTCCTGAGGTGAATGCACTACTTCCGCTTGAACAGTTGGTTCTAACTTGCCAATTATAAGTTGTAGAAGATGTCAATCCTGTTAAATTATAACTTGTACTATTGGTGGAAACAGAGGTCCAAGAAGTAGCTGTAGATTTTTTATATTGCAAAGTATAACTTGTTGCACCCGTTGCTACAGCCCAAGAAACCGTTGATGTTGTTGTGCCAATCGTGGTATTGACCAATCCTGTTGGAGCCGAACAGGTGGTTCCAGTCGATCCAGTTTGAACCGAGAGTGTGTAATCCTCCACTTCACCATATGTAAATGATTCACATGGGCCTGTAATCGCGCCATCTTTCATCATTACTCTCATTCTAGTATTACCTGTAATAGCAGTTGTTGGAATGGTAATAGATGTTGAAACAGCAGCAGTCGTTCCCGGCGAAGAATAAACTAATTCACCAGCATCAGCAAAGTCTAAGTCTCCATTATAATCAATATAAACATTAAAATATTCTGTGTAAACACTGCCTGCAAAAGCCGGAGTTAAAGTTAAAGTGTACGCAGTTCCTTTATTGACAGAGGTAGAAATAGATGTATAATTCGCATATCCCCCACTACCTGTTGTTGTGTTGTTAATGGTATTGAATTTCACATTTGAAATCCACTCGTATTGTGTATTACTTCCTGTTGCAGCACAATATGCCGGTGTAGAGGTTCCTCCACCCGTAGAACCCGAACATCCTGGTGAAGTTGCTAAGCTAGCTCTAGCGCCTCCAGATACAAAAAGAGCCTGCATCCGCGCTTTCTGACCATTGGAAAACATCTGCATACAAGCATCGTCTACGTAATCCATGTAATTCATAAACATTTCTGCTGACGTTCCACAAGAGTTAGAACGTGGGTGAGATGGACAACCGTAATTTGAGGTGTTGTGAACTGGAGTGTCAGAAACTAAATCACTACCACAAGTAGCATCACCCCAAATATGACGTAAATTCAACCAGTGACCAACTTCATGAGTTGCTGTTCTTCCTTTGTTGAATGGTACTTGAGCTGTTCCCGTAGTACCAAAACAAGTATATCCAATTACCACTCCATCAGTTGCAGATGCCCCACCAGGAAATTGAGCGTAACCCAAAATACCACCACTCATGTTGCATACCCAAATATTTAAATATTGATTTGTTGGCCATGCAGTGCTACCACCTGAAGACGCATATTTCACACCATCGTTCGTGGAAAATGAAGTTTGACTTGTTTGAAGTCGGATAATTCCAGTCGTTGCATTACCACTTGGATCTCTATTTGCGAGACAAAAATTAATTTCAGCATCGGCAACTAAACTTGAAAATGTGGAGGGAACCAAATTCAAATCGGTGTTCAATTTTCTAAAATCTTTGTTTAAAACATCTAGTTGAGATTGTATTTGAGCATCTGAAATATTCTGAGCAGACGTGTTATAAACAACGTGAACAACAACAGGAATTGTAATAACAGCTTTGTTTTGATTTACTTTTCCGGATGAAATGGCAAAGTTTGTAAATTGTTCTATTTTCTCTGTACGTTCAAAAAAATGCGGATCTTCCATCAAAAGTCTTTCATGATTTTCCATCGTATGACACGATCGTTGTTGGGCCAACATATACAAGGGAGTCATAAAAATGACATAAAGTAAGATTTTTTTCATAGGCTTTATTTTTATTCAAAAAAAGCTAATTTCATCAATCTCAAGACATTTAATCAATTAAATATCCACTAATTAAAAGCTGAAAAAATCAAAATTGAATGAACAATCCAATTTTTTAGCCTTAATTTCGTTCTTTTCAAAACTATAGCATGTATCGCTGGATATTTTTTCTTTTTATTTTATCCAACACAATTATATTCGGACAAACGTCAACTGTTTCCATCACAGGAACATGCATTGACAAAAAAGGCTCTCCTCTGGCAGATGTTTTTATTCAATATTCTGGAAAAAAGCCTGGTATCACTTACTCCGATTCGCTTGGTAATTTTCTTTTTCAAGTTCAGCAAAATGATACGATTACCATCAATTTTAAAGTGGAAGAGACCATTATTCAAAAATTAATCACTAAATCTGAAAAAACTATTATACTTAAGCCAATTGAATTCAGCTTCGTTCAACAAAAAGAATTTATTCTCAACCAAGAAAAAAAAGACCCTTTTGAATTAACAGAATTACCTCTTCAAGATGTTAAACTGATGATTAACACTGAAAAATTTCTGACTTTGATAACCTCGGCGTCCTCTAATAATGAACTTACGAGTAACTACAATGTGCGCGGCGGTAATTATGATGAGAATTTGGTATATGTAAATGGATTTAATGTATATCGACCATTTCTAACGAGAAGTGGGCAACAGGAAGGAATGAGCTTTATACACTCTGCTTTGGTCCAAGAAATTCGCTTTTCGGGTGGTGGTTTTGAGGCTGAATATGGAGATCGACTTAGTTCTGTTCTAGATATTAAATACCGACAGCCTAAATCTTTTGCATCTTCTGCCGTGCTTTCTTTGCTTGGAGTTGAAGCGCATGTGGAAGGCAATCTTTCAAAAAAAACGGACTATCTACTTGGAGCTCGTTACAGATCAAATGGTTATTTTCTAAATTCGCTACCTACTCAGGGACAGTACAACCCTGTTTTTGCAGATGGACAGTTTTTAATTAATCACCTCATTTCCAAAAAATTAATTTGGTCAACACTAGGGCATTTTTCAACAAATCGTTACAGCTTCAGTCCACAAACGCAGAAAACAGATTTTGGAGTAGCAAACGAGGCATATACTTTTATGATTTATTTTGATGGACAAGAGCGCACATCCTTTCAAACCATGATGGGAGGAACTTCGCTTAAATATCAACCCAACAAACGAACAAATCTTGATTTTTATGCAACCGCATTTAATACAGATGAAAAAGAATATTTTGACATTTTGGGTCAATATTATATCAATCAATTGGAAAATGATCCGTCCAAGGAAGAATATGGCGATTCAATTGCGGTTCTTGGGGTTGGTTCATTTTTAAATCATGCAAGAAACCGATTAAATGCAACAATTATTAATGTTTACCATGATGGCGAACATCAATTCAATACAAGGAAAACATTTACTAAGAAATTTGAAAATACAATCAAATGGGGACTGAACTATCAACACGACATATTCAAAGATAGTTTAAGCGAATGGAAATTGATTGATTCTGCGGGATATAGCTTACCTCAGGCCGATCCTAATGTTGTTGAACTTTTTGAAACGATTAAAGGCTCGCAAAATGTTATAGGACAGCGATACACCGGATATCTACAATGGAATTTTATACGATCCGCTGTAAAAAGAAATTATATTGCTGAAGTTTCTAAAAGACAAAATGGTAGAGAAGGTGAAAAAATAACTATTTATCGCGATACCGTTTCTGAATCTGCCACACGTTTTGCTATGTCTATTGGACTGCGATCAGGTTATACCTCAATTAACGATGAATTTTACCTAACTCCTCGGATGAATTTCCAATTTTTCCCCCGTGATTACATGCTTTTAGGTAACAATGTAGTGAGAAGAAATACGAGCTTTAAATTCTCCACCGGACTCTATTACCAACCACCTTTCTACCGTGAATTCAGAAGATATGATGGTTCTGTAAATTTTGATGTTAAAGCCCAAAAATCATTTCATGCTGTTCTAGGTGGAGAATTCTTTTTCCCTATGTGGCAGCGTAAAACCCCATTTAAATTTACCTCCGAAGTCTTTTACAAATACATGTGGGACATAAACCCCTATGAAATTGATAATGTGCGAACAAGGTATTTTGCAACGAATGATGCGACTGCGTATGCCTATGGAATTGACATGAATATTCACGGTGAATTTGTGGAAGGAATCGAATCATTTTTCAAAGTGGGTTTACTTTCAGTAAAAGAAGACATAAAAGGCGATTCCTTTAAAGAATACTACAACGCTGCTGGAGAAAAAATTCTATTTGGTTATTCAGAAGATCAGGTAGTTGTAGATTCAGCAACCATTTACCCCGGATTTATTCCTCGACCAACCGATCAATTATTGACAATTGGAGCAATGGTTCAGGATCGCATGCCTGGATTTGAGCGTTTCAGCGTGCAGATGGGACTTCAGTTCGGGACAGGATTGCCTTATGGCCCACCGGATGTAAATCGCTACAAAGATACCTTGCGTTTGAAATCTTATTTCAGAGTGGACTTAGGAATGTCTTATGACTTACTTTACGGTGATGTAAATAAAAACAAGAAAATCAGAAAGCACTTTTCAAATGCAAAACTGAGTTTGGAGATTTTCAATTTGCTTGGAATTAAAAACGTGATGTCAAAGCAATGGATACAGGATGTGAATGGCGTCTATTTTTCGGTGCCGAATTACCTCACCAATCGAAGGGTCAACCTGAAATTAATTGTTAGTATTAAATAATAAATTAAATGATAGAAGTAACAGATTTAAAAAAGATATTTCCTCTCACAAAACAGCAAAAAAGTGAATTGCAGACCGATGAAAATTATTCCACAGCGGTTGATTCAATTTCATTTTCTTGCCAACCAGGAAGAGTGTATTCGCTTTTAGGACCAAATGGAGCGGGAAAAACGACTACCTTAAGAATGATTGCAACCATCTTTCAACCAACTTCGGGTAGTATCAAAATTTGTGGTCATGATACAGTAAAAGAATCGGAAACTGTTCGAAAAAAAATAGGCTTTCTAACGGGTTCTACCGGTTTGTATGGCAGGTTAACACCCAATGAGTTAATCACCTATTTTGCAGATCTTTACGAAGTATCAAAAAACGATTTAGCTAT
>JBIIHD010000121.1:0-4957 GCA_044236095.1 Crocinitomicaceae bacterium
CCCCAACTGAATACCCTTTAGGACAGAAGAACCATTTCAACATTCAGGAACAGTACGGTGACACCTTGTTAAAAAAATATCCCAAATCAAGATTTAGAATTCCTGTTCTTCAAAATTTAATCTTGGTGTACGATCAAACTTCGGGAGAGAGAGATGTTGAAAAAATTAAAAAATACATAAATCTATTACTTTCAGAATTACCAAATGATTCTTTTAACGAGCCAACGAGAAAAGAATTTGAAGAAAGGTTAAAAAATATCGACGAGCCTGCAAAAATTCCAAAGGCAACAATTTTCTAATTGTTAATGTTGTGTTAAAATAACGATTAACAAAAAAGTTTGAGGTAAATTTGATTATTAATTTAAAATAGAAAAAAATGAAAAACTTATTATTATCTATCGGTTTAGTTTTAACGGGAGTGCTTTTTTCAGGTAATGCTTCTGCTCAAGTTGAGGTGACGAAAGGACCTAAGATTAAATTCAGTAAAGAAGTACACGATTACGGTCAAGTAAAATATGACGGTGATGGGTCATGTACTTTTGAATTTACTAATGATGGTAACGAAGCTTTGGTTATTTCAAATGCAAAGGGTTCATGTGGTTGTACAGTTCCTGAGTGGCCGAAAGAACCAATTGCTCCAGGGGCATCTGCGTCAATCAAAGTAAAGTATGATACAAAAAGACCAGGTGCTATAAATAAATCTGTGACCATCACTTCTAATGCAGTAAATGTAGAAGGTGGAATCGTAACGGTTCGAATCAAGGGAGAAGTTTTACCTGCACCAGATAGCGGAGTTCCAACAAATAATTCTGGAGCACCAACCAACAACTAAGAATTTGAAGGCACTAATTGTCTTACTTATAATTATAATTTCCGCCCCTGTTCTATCGCAGAGGGCGGTTTTTTTTGCTGCCAACAAATCCATTCGATTTCCAAAAACGAAGGAAGGTGAAATTTTAAAATATCGTTATTATGTAAAGAATATTGGCAAGGCTCCTCTTATGTTTTATGGTTTTGAAGCGGAATGTACATGTACTGAAGTAGTTTTACCAAAGAAAGCAATTAATCCGGGTGAAGGCGAATACATAGATGTCTCATTCAACACAAATGGAAAATATTTTTTTCAAGACAGAGTTGTTTATTTAGCAACAAATACCAAACGTAAAAGAGAAAAATTGCGCTTCAAAGTTTTCGTAATTCCAAAAGATTAATTGGATACAATTTATTTCGCGTAGGGTAGATTGTTGAATTAATTCTTTAAACAAATAGTTAACGGAAGTTTGACCAGCACGCGTTTTTTTAAACCTTGAACTTCTCCCGGAATCCATTTGGGCATTAACATTAAAACTCTTGTAGCTTCATTAACCAACTGGGCACAACCTAATTTTTTTTCATTTATTTGAATGGTTGAAATACTGCCATCTTTTTCAACAATGAATTTCATTTCAATTCGTCCATAGAAATTGCTGTCCATACAATCTACCGGAAAATTTAAATTCTCTGCAAAAAATTTTTGAAGTTCCAATTCACCACCGGGAAAAGATGGTTCAATATCTGGTAATTCGACAACACTATCTTCTTCAATCGTAATATCTTCCACTTTTTGAGCAATGGATTCAAGGGTTAAAAACAAAGAAAAGAGCAATACAAGGCAGTTTCTCATCTTAAAGTAAATTTAATATATTTATTCCTAATTAAACTTAAAAGGAAGAAGTACAATGGACTTTTTCTTTATCCCATCTTCCTCAATAGGCAACCATTTAGGCATTGAGCTAATAACCCGAATGCATTCTATCGAAAATTGATCACAGCCCGTGTTGTTTCTATAAGCTTTAATATTCGTGATACTTCCATCAGGCTTAACATAAAATTGCATATAAACTTTACCTTTTGAATTTAATGAAATGCAAGTATCTGGATACATTGTATTTGCTAATAAGAAATTTTTTAAACTATCGGATCCCCCTGGAAATTCTGGTTCAATATCAAATATTATTGTTCTGTTCTCTGTTTCTTTCTCATTAGTACTTTGAGAATAAGAATTAATTGATAAAAGTAATGTTGAGATTAGAAATGCCGTATTAAAAGTATTCATTTTTAAGGCTTAATAGGATTGTACATAATGGGTAATCTACAAGTTATGCGCATCGGTTCAAAGTCGCCCTCTTTTGTATCAAGGGTTCCTCCTGGTTCCCACTTTGGCATCGAACTTATAAGCTCCATACAGGCTGTTGCAAATTGATCACAGCCTGTTGAATTTTTTTCAACTTCAATATTCGTAATGCTTCCATCTAATTCTACTGCAAATTTTAAGAATACTCTCCCTTTTGCTCCCAATGAAATACAAGTATCCGGATATTTTAGGTTGTTTTTAATAAATTTGAGTAGCTCAATTTCACCTCCAGGAAACGATGGAGGAATATCAGGATTAATTAATGCAATTTCTTCCTGATTTTCATTTTCATTCGTTTTTTGGGAATACGAAATTTCAACGAAAGTTAGAAATGCAATAAAAAACAATAATTTTATTTTCATATCGAATAAAAAAAAATTCAAGCAGTAAAAATTATACCATTGGCAAATTTAACTTTTTCCTTAAAAATATTTCATTTAATTTTGTTTCCTCACTGAAAATTAGTAATATTGCACCCCCGAAAAGAAAAGGGATTTTAATCTTTAAAGTCATGGATTTAATAAAAGAAATTGAAAACGAGTTAGTTGAGAATAATAACTTACCTAAATTTGGCGCTGGAGATACCGTTATTGTATCATACAAAATCAAAGAAGGAAACAAAGAAAGAATTCAGCAATTCCAAGGTGTGGTTATTCAACGAAGAGGTTCAGGATCTACTGAAACGTTTACAATTCGTAAAATGTCTGGAAATATTGGTGTAGAAAGAATTTTTCCTGTTACTTCTCCTTTTATTGATGCAATAACAATTGTTAAAAGAGGCTCTGTCCGAAGAGCTCGTATTTTCTATTTTAGAGAGAGAACAGGAAAATCTGCTAGAATTAGAGAGAAAAAGAATTTTGCACATACCGGAAAATAAAATTTTCATTTTAAATATTTTAAAGCCATCAATGTTTGATGGCTTTTTTTATTTCTATATTAATCGTATTCTTTGTGGATTCAACTTATAATAAAAAATTGTGATTTCATGCTCTAAATTTTTCATTTATGAAGTTCATCATTTGTTTAATTTTTTTTCTGACTACTTTTTGGGTAACCAGCCAACTTACTATTGTTAAAGACAATTTAGGTTGTGGCTATGGCTTAATGAATACAGAAGGAAAATGGGTTGTCCAGCCAGATTATACGCTAATTGAATCATTGGGTGGCAGCTATTTTTTGACCTTAAATGAGAATGGAAGAGGCTTGATTTCTATAGAAGGAAAAGAAATAATCCCTCCAAAATATGAATGGGTCAGCATGATAAATGATTCTCTTTTTTCCATTCGTCAAAAACATTTTTACGGCATTTACCACCTTAGGAATGGAGAAATTATTCCTCCAACTCATTCTCAATTAGTATTCAATTATCCTTTTTTTATTTCATCAGGAACCGCTGATTCAAAAAATGCGATTTATAACAGAAATGGCGAAAAAATCACCAGAATTCCATTTGATTATTCTCATATTTCAAGTGATCATATTCTTTTATACACAAGAAAAGGGGAGCAGTTTTTCACAACTAGAATTGATTTAGATGGGGTCATTCTACAATCAGAAATTAAAGGGTTTTGTCTCCCTTTCAACGAGTTTGGATTAGCCCCAATTGGTGATGCTGGTGGTTATTCACGTGTAAATGGAAAAGCTGGAATAATTAACAAGAACGGGAAAGTTGTTCTTGAAAGAAGGTATCAAAGTATTCAATATTGCAATGATAAATTCATTTTGCGCGACTCAAATTCAACCGCCTTCATGGATGCTGATGGGAGTAATTTTAAAGAATGGTCATGCCAGTTTTGGCCTCTAGAAAGTAATAGTTATACCCACGTTCCTGAATGTTTGTTCAATGATTACACTTGGCTAAGTCGTTGCAAGGATAAAGTGGGACTTTTTAATGGTTTAGGAAATCAATTAGCCGAACCAATTTATGATGCCATAGAGCCTTTTTCCCATTCGAAAAGAACTGCAACCTGTTCATATAAAGCTTATCAGCAAGGTAAATGTGGGATATTAAATAGGGAAGGGAAAGAAACAATCCCTCCGCAATACGATGAATTGGAAATTCTAGAAATAAATGCGCATATTTCTGATGATTACAATACTCACTTAACTCTTTTGCTTGCAAAGAAAAACAACAAATTTGGTTTGATAAATGAATTGAATCAGGTGGTGGTTCCCATTGAATATGAAAAATTCTTATTTAGTGAGGGGTACTACTTTTCTACCAATAATGAAATCTCAAAGGTTCAATTTAACGATACGATAACGATTTCAAAAGGAAAAAGATTATTTGTATTGGATTCCATTGAAGTTGTTCAATTTACAAATTATCAATTTGATGCTTTTGCAATCAATGGTGCTACTAGAAATAATGTTCTTATTTATCCAATAGGAGTAAACAAAAAATTAACTTATTACGACAAAAACAGCAACCAATATACGTATTTGATTTCAGCCGATAACAAAAAGAAAACAAGAATTCAGTATATGGAACCCTATCATAAATTGGCAAAGGTGCATTCCATTTCAGGAAAAGTGGGAGTACTCAATATGAGCACAGGGAAATATATTATTGATACACTTTATTTTGATATTTCATTGAATTACGAGCAATATAATCTTGTTTGGGTAATTAAATCGCCTGGTGATAATTGGATGGTTTTTGATACTAATGGCGTAAAGAAATCACCGATTCAATTTGAGCGTATTTATTTATTTACAGAACCAGTGATTGCAAAAAACAACAATAAAGTAGGAATTGTCAATACAGATTTAACATGGGTGCTT
>JBIIHD010000122.1:0-4938 GCA_044236095.1 Crocinitomicaceae bacterium
CGTTTATTACAAGTGAACCGTTACTTAATCCACAATTCGGATTAGTTAAACCAACTTGGATAAGAGTTGGGCCAGCAAATATCGGTACTAAAGCCTGTTCTTGATAAGAGCAATTGTTCGCGTCGAGTACTGAAATCGTGAATGTTCCTTGACCCAAACTATCAAAAACTTGAACAGAAGAATAAATACCATTATTGATGGAATAAGTATATGGCGAAGTTCCTCCCGTTGTTGTGGCAATGGCAATTTCTCCCGTATTCTCATCGCATTGCGTCGCAGTAATATTGGTGGTAATATCAGTTGGAGGCGTTGTTGTTGTAACTAAAATTGTTGTATCTCCCGTGCAAATTCCATCGGTAAAAGAAACCAAATAAGAACCTGCAGCTAAATTCGAGGCACTATCGATTGTAGAATTAACGCCTGTTGGCCAAGAGAAGGTGTAGGTTCCAATTGGAGAAACATCAATATCAGCAGCGCCATTGGCTTGTTGACAAGTCGAATTATAAATTGTAGCATTAGAAGTCAAACCTACACTTGGAAGTATATTAATCGTAGTGTCAAAGGCACAAGTATTGTCTGAAATACTTACTTGATAAGATCCCGGAGCAAGATTTGTAGCACTATTTGAAGTTGTTACTGCTGGTGTCCATGTATAGGAATAAACCGAACTGTTTGGTGTATTGTCTACGATAATTAAACCATTATTTTCTCCGCATGTTGTTTGCTCAATCTGAAAGAATGATTCAAACGGAACTGGATTTTGTAAAATGATTGTTGTATCAAAAGAACAATTGAATTGTGTAATTGTAATTTGATAAGATCCTTGCGGCAAATTAGTTGCACTATTCGTGGTTGATACATTTGGAGACCAGCTGTATGTGTAATTTGCATCAAAAGGATCAATACTGATTGAACCATTTGATTGAAGACATCCTGGCTGTTGCACATTGGTAGTTAAGTCAAATGGATTTGTGATTACCTGTATTGTATAAACTTCCTGACAATTGTTCGCATCTGTCACTGTTACATTATATGAACCTTCACACAAGTTTGTAGCTGTTTGTGTGGTTTGATTTAAATCATCGTTCCATAAAAAAGTAAACGGAGCTTGACCAGAAGTAATGTTCACAGTTCCTGTTCCGTTGCAAAAACCTATTACAGATCCAGTCAGGCAATTGTTTGGGTCATTACATATGGAATATGTTGGTTGACCAACACCAGCCCAATTCGCTCCATCAGGTATTCTGCGTATTGTTTGACCGAAATGTGTTCCTCCATCGGCAGGACTTGCATAAAATTTCAAAGCAGTTGGAATGTCATTATAACTAAGTAAACTCGTTCCATTGGAACATCCAGGAAGTGATGAAATACAAGGTTGACCAGCCAGTGAAGCCGTATTTCCAGGTCCCCATCTCACAGCATCGACAGGATTTCCATTTGCGTCATAAAAGGCAAACCATCCTCCAGCATTTGGAAACCAGACTCTTGTACCAGCACAACAAATTCCTAATTCGTTAACTTCTCCTGGAACGACCACTTCAACAACATTTCCACCGTTTTGAACGAGTAGGTTAGTTGGAACTGGCGCCACATTTATCCCCCTAACCATGCAAAATCCATTAGGAGGAACAATAGTTCCGGCAGGTAATCTAAAACCGCCAGAGCCCTCAGCTGTGGAGTTTCCTAGGTAATAACAAGAAATATCCACGCTATCACATAAATCCGGGTTGTAAAGTTCGATCCATTCACCCCTTCCGCCAGCCGGTCCAGGCCCGGAAATTGAACCATCGTTAACCGAAGGCGAAATCATTAACTCATTTATAAGAATAGGAGGACCGCTGTAAAAGCAGGGTTCACATACAGAATTAGGAATCACAGAAACAGAAGCCGCTAATACACATCCCACTGGTTCAGGTGGAGTTATACAGCAGTTCCCTAATGCAGAAATATCAATGGTTTCATTCAACCAGCAACCATACTGTGTTTTATGGAACAATAAATTTCCACCTGTTGCTTGTTGAAAATAATAAACAATTTCATCTGGGGTATTTACCCCTCCAGCATTCGTCGTAGTATCACATTGTCCAGACGCTCCAATCATTGTTCCTCCCCAAGGTCCGGCTCCATTTCCATGAGTGGGAGAATATCCTACAGGCGGATTGGTTAAAATAGAAACTATTGATTGAGGAACACCTGAAATTGATGTGATGAAATTTCCCTGTCCACAATTATTATTATTTTGAGTAGAATTAAATCCAGCGTAAATAACTTGAACAACATTCGAAGCAAAAGCCCCTGTTACAGTAACTTGAACGGGTTCGTAAGTACAGATTCCTATTTTTAAATTAGGGATATTTTGATTAACATTTATCGTTAATATACCTCCGTTATAATTGGAGTATATGACTAAATTCCCTGTAGAATCGCATGTTTGCTGGGACCAGAAAATAAAGGGTTGGAAGAGTAGAATTAGTATAATAATGTTTATTCTCATATCTTTTAATTTTATTTCAAAAAATCAATAATCGGATCTTGTTTTTTGCGAAAGTTTTCAAGAGATTCTTTTAAAAGAATATCAGGTTTTATTGGCTCAAGGGCTACTTCTAAATTTGGGTTGGTATAGCTTCTCATAGTTGATGTAATAACAGAAATATCTGTGTTGTTTAACTTAAATTCACTTGGATTACCACATGTTCCGGTTATTGGCCCCATGCATTCCTCACCAATTATTAACCCTCTTTGTGATGTTCTAAACCACGACGCAAAGTCAACACTTGCTGAAATTGAAATTCCATTCATTGCTAAAAAACAAGTATCACGATATTTTTCTGAAAAATTAGAAAAATCATTTTTTTCAGATAATGTATCGATGGCTCCATAGGGTAATTTAAAGTAGCGAACATAATCCTGTAATTCTTTATCAGTTCTTTGTATTTTGGCATATTTCATAAAAATCCATTTTGAAATTTTACTCATATTCGCGAGTTTATCATATTTACTTCTCTTGGCAAGATATAGTTTGTTCCTAGGTAATTCGGTCGTATCGATATAGTTAAAAAGATATTCAACATAATCAAAATATCCTCCCCTATTCCAGCGAATATCGATCATGATTTTTGATATCTCTTCTTTAAAAATTGAATCAAAAAAAATATCAATATTTTTTTCATATTTCTTCTTATTCTCAGGCAGAAAAGTGTTCAAAGTTAACACACCATAATTCTCACTTTTATTAATTTCCATCTTAACATCTTCTAAATCTCTTGAATATACTTTTTTGAAAATAGAATATCGATTTTTGGCAGGAGTAGTATTTACAAAAGAAAACAGTGTGTCGCCTTTCCAATCAATATGTTTAACAGGAATGCTTTGGACTTCTTTGTCAAATGAGAACATTAAATTTAGTAATTGCGGCATCAATGTCGTTGCATAAGTTCTTTTTGCTTCAATTGAATTTCCTTCTTGAATTGCAAATCCTAATGCTAATTGAAACAAGCTATCAAGTTGAACAGTGTTAATGGATATTATTTCATTTCCATGAGGGATTTTATTTTCAAAAAAATAGTTAGCATAGAACTTTTCATTAATTTGAGATAAGTTAAATATTAGCCAAGATTTCCCGCTTTTATACTGTTCCAATAATTGGCTTAAATCAAACCCAACGTGAGAATCCTTTAATTGCGCCAGCCAAGGGGCAGTTTTTTGCACAAATTCAAATGTAGTTCTAGGCTCTCTAAAAAAATTGTACAGTTCAAGATATGAAGAATCCCAAGATGATTTACCGATATATATAAATGGATTTGGATGAGCACTTAAAATTGTTCTTCTCAATTGGCTTAAATCTCCTTGAAGTAAAGTTCCTTCGATTTTTTCCTGATAAAATTTATCCTCTGAATTCCTATTAAATTGAAATTGAGAATAACTCAAGTTAATCGTAAGCAAGAAAATAAGTAAAAAATGAAATTTCACTTATTCAAGGAAAGTTGTCCAACAAATACTTCCTGTAAAATAATTGGATATTTTGATCCAAACTCTGATTGACACCAATCCTTAAATCGCTTCAATTCATCAACATCACTTATCCAACGCAATGACTTTATGAGCTCTTTCCTAAATAATTTAGGATCGAAAGAAACATTTTTCAGTATTTTTTTGGTCAACTCCAACATGATTTCAAAAATTGAAATCTAAATATACCCAAACGAATTGAAAAAAACAAGATTGTTAAAAACTTTACAATTATACGTAGCCTTTATCCTTAGCCCAGCTACTTAATTGTGCTGCATTTGGCATATCTAATTTCTTCAAAATATTATGTCGATGTGTTTCGACGGTTCTGTGTGAAATAAATAACTTATCAGCTATTTCTTTTGAAGTCAGCCCTTGAGAAATCAATTTGACTATCTCAATTTCTTTCATGGTTAATTCCTTTTTGGATTCAGAAGAGTCAACATTTAAAAGCGATGTAAAGTAACGATCTTTTATATCAGAACCAATGTAAACTGTACCCTTGTAAACTGAGTGAATTGCTTCAATCAATTCTGATTTGGAAGTGTTTTTAGTCAAATAACCTTTTGCTCCAATCGAAAGAAATTTCTTTACATAAGTTATATCATCATGCAAAGACAATCCTATAACACGCGTTTTTGGCATGCTATCGTTTATCTTCACGGTTGCATCAAATCCACTTCCTGTTCCAAGATTGATGTCCATTAAAACAATATCTGGTTTGTGTGCATGAGTCATTAAAAAGGCATCTTCTGCATTATCCGCTGTTCCTACCACCCAAATATTAGGCGCGTCTTTTAGAAGGGACGTCCAAGCTTCACTGATAAGCTTGTGATCATCAACGATTAAAACTTTGATTGTAGATTCCATAATTGATGCAAGTTAAACAATTTATGCTTTCAATGCCTCAGCTCCTCCAACAATTTCTAA
>JBIIHD010000123.1:0-4921 GCA_044236095.1 Crocinitomicaceae bacterium
TAAATCTTCTTTTTTGTATTCTTTTGGCATTACAAAATACATCGTTGCGGAATCACTCATTTCCATAACAACGGGAGCTGTCATGGCTATTTTTTGATTTTTCTCATTTCCACCAAAAATATAGTTGGCAATGGTTCTAAAACCGTTACTTCCTTGATTTTCGAAGGATTTATCTGATAAAGAAGTTTTAGCAACAATCATTTTAGGATATAAGCGTAACTCAACCTTTTCGATTGTTTTTAAGACTTTGTAGTCAGGTGTTTCAATATCTTTTGACGTAAATGACAAAATAGTTAAACTTACTCCTATTACTACAACAATAATAAGTGAGACCCAGATGAACTTGTTCATGATTTTATTTTAATAAACAAATTATCCCAAGAAAAGTTTACCGGTACCAATTTGTTTATTTCGAACAAAAATTAAATTACCCCAATTTATTTCTTAAACTCATCCACCCTCCTCCGTTGTATACCTGAGAAAATCCTGCAGAACTTAAAATATTCTTCGCTGAAGCACTTCGCATTCCACTTGCACAACATGTAATTATGGGTTTATCTTTTTTTAATTTTGAAAGATTGCCTGAAAGACTTTGCAGCGGAATATTCACAGAACCCTTGATATGTCCTGAATTAAACTCTCCGGGGGTTCGAACATCGATAATTTGCGCTCCGTCTTTTTTAAGTTGAATAAAATCAACCTTTGGGCCTAATCCGAATAATGACTTAAGTATGTTAATCATATATTAAATTTCTCAAAGGAAAGAAAAATATACTTTACTGTTTGCTACTTAAGTAACAAATCGTTTTATTTGAGATTAATCGTAGAATTCAGGACTGTCAATTGGTTCTAAATCATCCGATTTCAACCAACCAGTTGTAGTTTTACCACTATATGAATTAGTATATGTAACATAAACATAATTTCGTTGAGATTTTTCAACGGTAATTCGATCTCCTTCGATAAGAAACGATGACTTTTTAGTTCCGTCATCCGGCATAGAATAGAAATATGTTTTTTTAACCACGACTACAGCATCAGTATAGTCTTGAAAACGGTTTGCTTTACTTGCTTTGGATGCTATTTTCTCTCTTTTTTTCTCGTCTGCTTCTTCATTAGACTCTTGAGAAGCCTCATCTTTATTAGAATCAGATTTCTCAGCATCACCAGATGTTTGATTTGTTCCTTTATTTAGCTTTTCCTTTTCTAATTCTAGTTTAGCTTTTTCAATAGCTATTTTTTCTTTTTCTATATCTTCATTAGACTTAGAATTACCACAATTTGTAAGAAAAAACAAACCAAAACAACAACCTGCAAAAATCAAACTTTTTTTCATTTTTATTCCGTTTAATTAACAAAATCTATAGATAAATCAGATAGATTAGTCTAAGAATTCAACTCATCAAAATTATCTAAGCGTAAATTTATAAAAAAGATATTTACACACAAATTACACCCGCAGAAACAGTATTATTAGTACTTTCATTTATTAAAATAAACGACCCTGTATTTCGATTTTTATCATAACTATCAAATTGAACTGGTTCTGCCAATTTTATCAATACTCTCGCAAGTTCGTTCAATTTTAGTTCTTCTTTTCCTTCCAAATTCTCGTATGTATGTATATCAATTTCAGTAATAATTTCTTTTACAGTTGCTTTAACTCGGAAACTATGATGTTGAAGCAACAGCTTTTGACCTTTCTGAAATGGTTTATTATCCATCCAACAAATAATTGCTTCAAACATATCGGATGAATTTGGCATTTCCGTAGATTTAACAATGGTTGTACCTCTGCTCACATCAAAATCATCCTCCAAATGTATTACAATCGGTTCGAATGCATGAGCTACAGGAACTTCTTGTTGGTGTTTTTCGATTTTCTGAATTTTTGTTCTTCCTTCATGTGGCAGAATCACAACCTCATCGCCTTTACTAAATTTCCCACTCAATAAACTTCCGGCATATCCACGATAATCAGGAAAAAGATTTGTTTGAGGTCTAATTACAAACTGAACCTGAAATCGTGCTTCATTTGCTGTTTCATTCGTTTTTACAGTTAAGTTCTCCAAAAAATGAAATAAGGATCCATCCTGATACCAATCCATTTTAGAACTTGGATGAACAACATTTTCACCTTTCAAGGCACTTACCGGAATGTAAGAAACGTTTTTTAAACCAATCATCGATGCGAATTTGGTGTATTCAGTTTTAACGTTATTGAAAATTTCTTGACTGTAATCCACTAAATCCATTTTATTCATACAAATTAGAACTTGCGGAATACCAAGAATTGATGAAATAATGCTGTGCCTTTTGGTTTGATCTGTAATACCATTTCTTACATCTATTAAAATAATTGCAAGGTCTGATGTCGATGCTCCTGTAAACATGTTACGTGTATATTGTGCATGACCGGGTGTATCGGCAATAATATATTTTCGCTTTTTAGATGAAAAATACTTATAAGCAACATCGATCGTTATTCCTTGCTCCCTTTCCGCGCGCAAACCATCCGTGAGCAAGGCTAAATCAATGGCTGTATCTGATTCAGTTGTTTTACTTTGTTTTGTTAAAGTTTCAATAATATCCGTTGATATAGAATGACTATCATACAACAACCTTCCGATCAAGGTACTCTTACCATCGTCCACATTTCCTGCTGTAAAAAACCTAACTAATTCCATTTTATTAAATCAAAACTGAAAGTTTAAAATTGTAAATAAAAATCGAACTCTTCATCAAATTCACCCGACAAATCCAACTCCTCAACTCCTCACTCTGAATTTTCAACTTTTCACTTTTCATTTTCAACTTTAAACTCTAAAAATACCCTCCCTTTTTTCGGTCTTCCATTCCGGCTTCACTAATTCGATCATCCATTCGTGTTGCACCTCTTTCCGAAATTTTTGTTTCCATTAATTCCTGAATAATATCATCGATTGTATAGGCTTGACTTTCAACTGCTGCCGTGCAAGTCATATCTCCAATTGTGCGATACCTTACATTTCGAATTTCAATGCGATCATGCGGTTCTATTTTTACAAATTCATTGACATTCATAAGTTGACCATGTTCAGTAAGAATACATTCTCTTTCATGCGTAAAATAGATGGAAGGCAATGCAATATTTTCACGTTTAATATAATTCCAAACATCCAGTTCCGTCCAATTTGATATAGGAAAAACTCGTACATTTTCACCTTTATCAATCTTACCATTGTATATATTCCACAATTCAGGTCGCTGTTTTTTTGGATCCCACTGTCCAAATTCATCTCGAACTGAGAAGATACGTTCTTTAGCTCTAGCTTTCTCCTCATCTCTTCGCGCCCCTCCTATACAAGCATCAAATTCAAATTCTTCGATTACGTCCAGAAGCGTATATGTTTGTAATGGATTTCTACTTGGGAATTTACCTTTAGCATCATCTAATCCTTTTTTGAGAATGGTATCTTCCACCTTTCTAACAATCAACTTTTCTCCTATTGTTTCAACTAACTTGTCCCTAAAATCTATAGTCTCTTGAAAATTGTGCCCAGTATCTATGTGAACCAATGGAAATGGAAATTTACCTGGTCTGAAGGCTTTCAAGGCTAATTGAACCAGACAAATACTATCCTTCCCACCACTAAAAAGCAATGCGGGGCGATCAAATTGACCTGCCACCTCGCGAAGAATGTAAATTGCCTCAGCCTCTAATTGATCCAAATAATCCATGCTCATTACTGATACAAAGTTAAGAGATTCCTTGTGGTAAATGATTGATTGGTTCAAAATATAGTTTCAAAATTTAAAAAATGCTATTTTTGAAATTCAATATTCGAAATCAAAATGAAGGTACTTTATAAAAATATTTTAACTCCTCTTTGGGCAAAAATTTTAATTTATTCAATCACAATTATTTGTTCGTTGATTTCATTTTATGGAGGGGTTTATACCGGAATAATTGCAACAGTTCTTATCAATGCCATTCCATTTTATAGCTTCCGTTTAATCGAAAAGCGAGAAAAATTAAAACGAGATAATCTTGAGAAAGATCCTTTTTTTACGAAACAAAATTACACCCTTGGTTCTTCGGGAATTTATACTATTCTCGCAGTTAACAAGGAGACTGTGCGAATTGTTAATGTTAAAGCAACGATATTTATAAACAGACGAAATTATGATATTGTAGAAATTTATAAAAATTATCCAAGTAAAGGTTGGCAAGAAGTCTCTATTGGTGCAAAAACGGCACATTACATTGATATTCCCATGGCAGAAATTCAACAAGTTAAAGCGATTAATCAAGGCGAGGCTGGCTGGCCATTTTTAGCAAAGGGAATGAATTTTGGCATTCGAATAACAACAAAAGAAAATTTCATACTTGATGTAGACACAACTTTTCCTAATGAATTTTCTGAGGAGATTACTAAATTTCTCTCATAATCTATTTTTAGTTCTAATTCTAGAATCGTAATACGAACTTAGAGTTTTTCAATTCTATTAAAATTAATATCGATTATTTTTTTTGACGTAACCTAGACCATTCCTTGAACATCCATCCAAGAACCACCATTTTCGCAATTTAAACCAAGCGACTTAAAATAATGTGTAGCTTGTCCACTTCTATTTCCTGATGCGCAACAGAAAATAATCGGCTCTTTCATTTGCTTTATTTTTTCCACATGATTTAAAATATCTTGCAACGGAATGTTAACCGATCCATTCACATGTCCCCCCATAAATTCTGCTGGAGTTCTAACATCTACAATTGTACCTTCGAAATTGCTCATAATTATTTGTTTTTCGGTTTTAACACAGAATAAATAAGTGAAGCTCCCAAACCTCCCATGATACCACCGTAAAAAGTCATTAACCATGGATTCGATTTTATCGGGCATCCATTTTCACATCCTACGAAATGATAGTAAAGATA
>JBIIHD010000124.1:0-4894 GCA_044236095.1 Crocinitomicaceae bacterium
GTGAAAGCCTTTTCTACAAGAATAATTTCATCTTGACTTAAATCCGCCCAGTGATTATACTCTTGATAATCAATATTTAATCTACGATTAATATAATTCTTACTCATCAAAACCAACGCTTTGTTTCCCATTAAAATGGTGTGTGTAACCAAATCCAATTGTTAAAAAAGATGACCCAATTTTCAAATTGTCTTCAGCATAACCGAGAGTTTCTCCCTTTTCATAACCAATATCATACGGCCTAAAAGAATTTCCCAGAAAGGAATATCCAACTGACAGTCTATAGGTATCTGATTCACTGGAGGCTAACACAAAGCCTACATTGGGTTCTAAATAAAACTGTGGCTTGTACACATGATCTAATTCTTTGGATCGCAATAAATCTGAATAAAACATATTTTGACAAAAACCAAGTTTCACACCCGCATCGATTGCAAAAACTGATGAATAAAATTTTTCATGGCCTATCTTCAAAAAACCACCATAAGAATGGTAACCACCATAAACTTTTGTTGGTACTCGAAATTCATTGATTGCAAAGTAGGAATATCTACCTCCAATTCCCAAGGCCAATCCATTTTTAAACGCGTATTGATAATAAGGCGAAACATGAACTAAGCCCTGCATAATTTGTTTGAAAGCCTTGTTGGTCATGGAATTTGGCAAACCCAATTCAAGGGTAAAAGAATGTTTGGGCTCAATTTTATCTTGTGCCTTTGCTACCATGCCAAAAAGAAGAAAAAAATAAAATAAATACTTTTTAATCATGTTCTCAGTGATTTAAACGACAACTACATATTATTTGTTGCCTTTGTGGAGATAATACTTAAAAAAACTAAATTTGTTACTGAAACCTTTTAATTCTTTCATTCATGAATTTAGAAATAATCCAATTAATCGATTCAGCATCAAGAGACAAAGTTATTTCTGTAGAGGAGAAACAAGTTATTATACAAAAAGCCATTGAACTTGGCGAAGACCTGAATTCAATAATTGCGTTAATTGAACAAAAAAATTCAACAAAAGAAGTAACAAAATGTGTAGCTTGTGGGGATTTGATTCTTGCTTTGGACCGTGTTTGTCCGTCTTGTAACTATGTTCAAAGTACATCAGGAGAGGTGAATTATAAATTGGATGATCTTATTCATGAAATAGAAACGCTAGTAGCGAAAATCAAATCTTTTCAGGACAATAAATTAACCTACAGAATATTATATCATTTGAATCTGTCTATCCCAATTCTCTGTTGTTTGTCATTTTTGATTGGTTGGAGTTTTAACAGTGATGTTTTAGCAGGTACATTTTTAATATCATTACTATTTTGGATCTTTTTGGTTAAAAAAATTAGACCCACACCTATTTTAAACAGTAACGAAACATTTCAAGGTTTACAATCTGAATTCGAGAAAAAATATCGAATCATTGATCTTTATTTCGGAAAAGATTCCAGAACTAAATCTCACATTGAAATATTGAATAATGAAATTTCAGCAATTAAAGCGAATAGGACTAAGATTATACTTTACGAAATTGCAATATATGCAGCAACAATTGGTAGTTTAATTTTAATTGGATTTATTAGCCAAATCCAACAATAAAAATTACTTAACGGATATTTCTTTGGCCACCTTTATTGCTTTTGATACCAAATTCTCAATTGGGTCATCACCATATGTTAAGGCAACACCCATTCTGCGATAAAGTCTAGTTGTTGGCTTCCCAAATAGTTTAAAATCGGAGTCAGTATAGGCCGCTGCCTCTTTCAAGCCTGTAAAAACAGGGAAATCATTTGATTCATTAGATGCTAATACAACCGCGCTTGCTCCATTTCGCAACAATTTGATTTCAGGTATTGGCAATCCTAAAATCGCTCGTGCATGTAATTCAAATTCTGAAAAATTTTGTGTGCCGGCTAGCGTTACCATTCCTGTATCATGAGGCCTTGGAGATAATTCGGAAAAATAAGGTCCTTCTTTCGTGATAAAGAACTCTACTCCCCAAATTCCTGAACCTCCTAAAGCTTGTGTTACCTTGGCTGCCATTTCCTGAGCTTGAACAAGGTGTAATGTAGCCATGGGCTGAGGCTGCCAACTTTCTTGGTAATCACCTCTCTCTTGACGATGGCCTATAGGGGGACAAAACAAAGTATTACCATTTTGCTGAGTAACGGTTAAAAGTGTTATTTCGAAATCAAATTCAACGAATGACTCTACAATTACTTCTTTCAAATCACCACGTGAACCATCCATTGCATAATTCCAAGCCTTTTCAATATCGTTTTCAGTTTTTATTATGGACTGACCTTTTCCAGAGCTTGACATTAAAGGTTTAACAACGCAAGGCAGGCCACAAACTGCAACCCCTTGTATTAATTCTTCTAATGACGTTGCATATCGATAAGTGGCTGTTTTTAATTCTAAATCCTTGGCGGCTAAATCTCGTATCGCCTTTCTATTCATTGTAAAATTGGCTGCTTTAGCACTCGGTACAACCTGAATACCTTGAATTTCATATTTATAAAATTGTTCGGTTCGGATGGCTTCAATTTCAGGAACGATGATATCCGGTTTATGTTTATCAACAATTCTGTCTAACTCAGAGCCATTCAACATATTGATAACTTCAAAATCATGTGCCACCTGCATTGCGGGTGCATTGGGATAACTATCAACAGCAATCACATACTGTCCCAATCGTTGGCACGCTATCACAAATTCTTTCCCCAATTCACCTGATCCTAGTAAGAGTATTTTTTTTCTCATTTGTTTAACTTCAATTATTAAATCATTCCGCCATTTACGTTAATAACCTGACCTGTTAAATAACTAGCATTTTCGCTAAGTAAAAAAGAAACTGTATGAGCAATATTTTCAGACTCACCAAGTTTATTCGAGGGAATTGTAGCCAAAATATCGTTTAAATAATCTCCATCAACAGCAGATATCATTCCTGCATCCATATAGCCCGGTGAAATACAATTTACGGTTATGTTGTTTTTAATTAATTCAACAGCCATCGTCTTGGTTAGACCAATTAAAGCACTTTTACTCGCTGAATATGCAGAAGTACCTACCAATCCCTTTTGTGCAACCACAGAAGAAAAAAAGATAATTCTCCCAAAGTTATTTTTTCGAAGTATTGGAATAAAAGCACTTGAAAGTAAAAACGGGACACGTAGGTTCAATTGCATAACCTTATCCCATTCTTTTGGGTTGATTTTCCAGGACATTCCCGAGCTCGGAATACCCAAACAGTGTATTAATCCATCAAGTTCAGTAAACTTTGCAGCAAAAGAAATAAAATCAAAATCAGAGAGAAAATCGATGTGAATTACCTCTACTCTATCTGGATATTTTGTTTTGAAGGGATCTAACTTTTGACTATTCTTATTTGCAATTAGAAATAAGAAATTTCCTTCATACAATAATTTTTCAGCAATAACTAAACCCAATCCACCTGAAGCGCCTGAAATTAAATATCGTTTCATATTCCAAGTTTAGACTTAATGATTCGATTCAATGGCCACATCACATTATTTTTTTTCAAAATTAGGTATTTCATATCACACGCCCCAAACTTTTTATTAAATCCAGCTACTCCTTCATCGCTTGAGCCACCAAAATCTAATCGTTTAAATGAAGAATGAAATTTTCTAATTACATGATCAAATAATCCATACATTGCTCCTTTCTCTTTGCCAATTTTAGTAACTGCTCCTTTTAAATACAACAAATGATTTCCAAAATATATGAAAAAACCAATGGCTATAATTTCATTTTGAAACTTTACCGAATAAACATTTCCATATTGATTTTTAAGGGCATTCGTCATGATATTTTTAAGACTTTCATAGGATGATTCATTTAAATTTTGAAAGATTCCACCTTTTTCATTTTTAAAAATATTAATCAAATCATGAATATTATCTGAACAATCAATGGATGTTTCCCATTTTTCGAATTGTTTTAATTTCCTCCGTGCATTTTCAGAATATGAGGATCGTATCAATTCATATGTATCTTTAAAATTAAGCAGTTGAAAAAAATTTTCTTCTGTTCGCAAGTCCTTATAATTAATTATAACCTGGTCGTCAAAATTCAGTTCAAAAAAATGGAAGAATCGAAAAACGTACTTCAAGAATTCATTTACTTTATATTTTTCCTCTCCCATCACGGATACTGAGCGAACAAAAAGAGGTTGAAGACTATAGTTTAAACCCCACCTATTACTTGGAAAAATAGGTAATGCCAATTCATAATCTTTTAAAACAAATGCTTTCCAATTATCACAAACTGAGTCCAAATACCAGAGAGAATTAAAAATTGGGAAATCTGACTTTTGACAAATAGTATCCCATTTATCTTCGGAAATCTCATTCCTTGATAACAGTCTTATTCCGCCAAATCCCTCAGACATACAAATTCATGTTTATTTGATAACTTGGAAATTAATAGCTCTAAATAACTTAATGAAAACCGAGTACATGCTTTTGGATGGCCAATAATAACCAATGAATTCCATTTTTTTTCTTCGGCAGATCGGATTGCTTTTTCAATTTTCGTTACAAAATAACCATCTGCACTTACGCAAAGATGATGACTTTTTGTTAAAAGATCTTTTTTTGATCCCCCTCCTTTGGCAGGAAAACCATCTCCTAACGGCTTATGAATTTTTGGGTTTAATCTACCAAGAAGGAAAAGCTTCCAAAAAAATAATGGTGAATATTTTTGAGCGGCTATCGGAATTTCAAGAAATGGTCCATCTTTTTGAATTTCACATACATTATCTTCAAACGACCACTTTTCCTTATCGGGATGATTTGTGAAATTATAATAATAAGGCGATTTTATATTTATTCCTCCCGGAAATACCGAACTATCAATTTTTAAACCTG
>JBIIHD010000125.1:0-4893 GCA_044236095.1 Crocinitomicaceae bacterium
TGAAGAGGCGAAAAATTCAAATTTAAGACATCGGCCTATTGGATTAGGTGTTCAAGGGTTGGCTGATACTTTCATCATGTTAAAATATCCTTTTGAATCCGAGGAAGCCCGCTCTTTGAATAGAGAGATTTTTGAAACAATCTATTACGCGGCCATGACAGCATCGAAGGATTTGGCTAAAGTTAATGGTGCTTATGAGTCATTTGACGGTTCGCCAGTTTCTAAAGGAATTTTCCAATTTGATATGTGGAATGTTACTCCTACTAATCGCTGGGAATGGGATGTGTTGAAAGAAGAAGTTAAAACTTATGGTGTTCGAAATTCCCTTTTATTAGCACCTATGCCAACAGCATCAACAGCTCAAATCTTAGGAAATAATGAATGTTTTGAACCGTATACGTCAAATATATATACACGTCGTGTTCTTTCAGGTGAGTTTATCGTCGTGAACAAACACTTATTAAAGGACTTAGTGAAAGAGGGATTGTGGAACAAAGATATGAGACAAAAAATAATGGCGTCTAATGGATCTATTCAAAACATCTCTGAAATTCCTCAACATCTCAAAGAGCTTTATAAAACAGCATGGGAAATTTCACAAAAAGCAATTATTGATCAAGCTGCTGACCGTGGAGCATATATTTGTCAGTCACAATCATTAAATGTTTTTATGGAAAACGCCAATTTTGGTAAATTAACTTCCATGCATTTTTATGGCTGGGAAAAAGGATTGAAAACGGGAATGTATTACTTAAGAACCAAAGCAGCAACCGATGCAATTAAATTTACAGTAGATAAAAGTGTTGTGGAAGAAACAGTTGCTCAGACTATTTCAAATCAATCTATCGAAGATCAACAGGCTGCTATTGCGTGTTCTTTGGATAATCCTGAAGGATGTGAAATGTGTTCCGGTTAGTAATAAAATGAATAGAAAGAAAAAGTCGTCACAATTTGGGCGACTTTTTTTGTTGCTTAAAAACAAGAATTCTATATATTTGTTATTCCTAAAACTAAAACTATGAAAAAACTACTACTCTTATTTACGGTTACTTTTGTTCTTCAATTTCATTCACAAGTTAATACAATACTATCATTGAATGGAATTCCAAAAGTTGATTTGCCAAAAATTAATAGAGCACAACTGGATCAAGAAGATGAACTTCGCGAAAAACAAGGCGTTTTATACCGAATCGGAGTTGCGCAATTTACGAATATCACAACACAAAATTCCGGCGTATGGACAACTAATTCAGATGGAAGTCGAACTTGGAAGTTACGCGTTTCTTCTCCCGAAGCAGAAGCACTGAGCTTTTTGTTTGAGACATTTAAATTGTATGGTGGGTCTACCTTAAACATCTTGGATCTCGATGGTAGAATTACCCATAATACAATGACATCAAATGACGTTCAAGAAATGTTTACGCAAAATGCCGCTTTGTGTCGTGGAGATGATTTAGTGCTTGTTTTACACGAGCCTGCTTATACTCAGCCTTCCGAAATCCTTATTGACAGAGTGATGCACAATTATCGCTCAACAGGATACGGTAAAAAAGAAAAAATCAACGAATCAGCATCTTGTGAGGTAAATGTCAATTGCACTCCAGTTGGTGATACATGGCAAGATGAGAAAAGAGGAGTTGCCAGAATTCTTGTAGTTGAAGGTGCGAGTCAAGGTTGGTGTTCGGGGTCATTAATTAATAATACTGCACAAAATTGCAAACCTTACTTTTTAACGGCACTTCATTGCGGAGTGAATGCAACGGCAACAAATATGTCTCAATGGAAATTTTATTTTAGATATGAATCACCAAATTGTACAAACCCATCAACTGCAGGAACACTTGATGATTACTTCATTACCGGATGTTTACGCATAGCAGATTCAGGGGATAATGGAGGTGATTCTGGTTCTGATTTTTTATTGGTTCAATTAGGCTCAACGGCAAATGAGGCCACCACCATCACTACATTGAAATCAACAAATTTCAATGCCTATTGGAATGGCTGGAATGCCAACAATACTGTAACAACTGGAGGTACGGGAATTCACCATCCAGCAGGAGACATTAAGAAAATCTCAACATTTACTGGAAATACAGTTTCGGCTGGCTGGAATGGCAATGGACTACAATCACACTGGAGATTATCTTGGACATCCAATTCAAATGGTTATGGAGTAACAGAAGGAGGTTCATCAGGTTCTCCTTTATTTAACAATAGTCAAGGATATATAATCGGTACCCTGACAGGTGGCAGTTCTTTTTGTAATGCGCAAACATCTCCAGATTTTTACGGAAAAATGTCCTACCACTGGACGTCAAACGGCACCGCTACAAACAGACAACTTAAACCATGGTTAGACCCAACTAACTCAGGTGTTTTAACTTTAGCGGGTTCAAGTAACCCTTGTACGCCAACAACACCTGTTGCCCCAGTGGCCAATTTTACTGCTAATCAAACGAATGTAACTCCAGGAACAACCGTAACATTTACCGATCAAACAACTGGGATTCCAACATCATGGGCATGGTCTATTTCACCTGCAACAGGATGGGCATATGCTGGTGGCTCTAATGCAAGTTCCCAAAATCCACAAGTTATTTTTAACACGGTTGGACAATACTCAGTTTCATTGACTGCTTCTAATGCCCAAGGATCAGATGCTGAGGTAAAAACAAACTACATTATCGTAGCTGCCGCAACAGGACCCTGCACTCCATCAATATCAAATGCATGCGATGAATATGTTCAAAATGTTACACTGAACACGATTAATAATACAACGGCATGTACAACAGGTGGATATGCATCTTATACAACAACCTCTACTTCTCTTTCAAAGGGAATGCAATATACAGTGACAGTAACACCTGCAGTAGGTGCAAATATAGGCCAAGCTTATACCAACGATGAAATCGCTGTATGGATTGATTACAATAACGATTTCACTTTTTCAACAGCTGAGCGTGTAGGCTATGTATTGGTTGCAGCCGGATGGAGTAATCAATTTACATTTACTGTTCCTACATCGGCAATAACAGGTTCAGTAAGAATGAGGGTGCGTATTTCATATTCAGTAGACGGGGCAATTGATCCATGTGCTGTTGCTACATATGGAGAAACAGAGGATTACACGGTAAATATAACACAAGGCGGAAGTGCCGGTATTGAAGATTTTAATTTAGAAAATGTGGTTGTTTACCCTAATCCAACTTCCAATGAATTATATGTTGATCTTGGAGGTGTTGAATACTTGATCAATGAAATTCAATTAGTGGATTTGACTGGAAGAATAATTTCAACGAATGCTGTGAATAAAGATGTTAAGCTTTATAACATTTCAACAAGTTCACTATCAAATGGTATTTATTCAGTGAAAATCATTGGTAAAGAGGGGTCAATAACTAAGAAAATAATAAAGCAATAAATTATTTTGAGTAATTATTGGCTAGATTGAAAATTATCGTAATTTAGCGCCTCTTAAACGGAGAGGTGTCCGAGTGGTTGAAGGAGCACGCCTGGAAAGTGTGTATAGGTCAAAAGCTTATCGAGGGTTCGAATCCCTCTCTCTCCGCAACGAAGTGAAGGAGGAGTGGATGAGAAGCCTCGGGTTCGAGCTGGAGCGAAGCGGAAACCTGCGAAGCAAATCCCTCTCTCTCCGCAACGAAGTGAAGGAGGAGTGGATGAGAAGCCTCGGGTTCGAGCTGGAGCGAAGCGGAAACCTGCGAAGCAAATCCCTCTCTCTCCGCAACGAAGTGAAGGAGGAGTGTTTAAAAGAAAAAGATTTCTATAATTGAATATTAAATTTCTGTTAAGTTTAAATTCAGTTGTGAATATTAAATTAAAGTGTAAATTTGTAAAATAAAATAAGTTAGAAAGTAAAGTTAATTGTATGAAAAACGTATTTAAATCATTGTTTTTAACAGCTGCAGTAGTTTTTGGATTAGCGCTATCGTCTTTTGCAGCCAAAGAAGAGGCATCTGGTAATGCCGGAACATCAAATGAAGCAACAATTGCCACGGAAAATGCTTCTGCGAATGCGAGTTCTAATGATGTTTCAACTGAAGCAAAGTCTGGTAAAAATGAGGAAAAGAAAGCAGCAGCCGAAGAGCCACAGTTAGATTTTGTTCAAACGTTGAAACAAAAATATATTGAGGGTGATCCTTTGTGGATGACTCCAGTATTAATTTGTATGATCATTGGTATTGCATTGTCAATTGAACGAATAATTTATTTGAATCTTTCAACTATTAATACAGATAAATTTTTAACTGACGTTGAGAAAGCCCTTCAATCAGGAGGAGTTGAAAAAGCAAAGGAATTGTGTAGAAATACAAGAGGTCCAATCGCTTCAATTTTCTATCAAGGTTTAGATCGTTCAGAAGAGGGAATTGATATGGTTGAAAAATCAGTTGTTTCATATGGTGGTGTTCAGATGGGATTAATGGAAAAAGGTCTTTCATGGCTACAATTGTTTATTGCGATGTCACCGATGTTAGGATTCTTGGGGACAGTAATTGGGATGATTCAAGCTTTTGACAAAATCGTGAAAGATGGGCAGGTTTCTCCGACAACTGTTGCGGATGGTATCAAAGTAGCCTTATTAACAACCGTATTTGGTCTTATTTCAGCAATGTTCCTGCAAGTATTCTACAATTACATTACCGCAAAAATCGATGATTTAGTGAATGAAATGGAAAATGCTTCGATTTCATTAATAGACATATTATTGAAAAATAAAGTTGTTAAATAATTTAATCCGTTTTTTTCACATACCTAAAATAAAAATATGGACGCAAAGAAAACAGGTTTGCTGTTAAACATTATCAAATGGATTTTATCCGGTGTTGGCGTTATAGCATGTGTTCTAGTAATTAATGGGCCAAATACTAA
>JBIIHD010000126.1:0-4882 GCA_044236095.1 Crocinitomicaceae bacterium
ATCGTTCATTAGTTGATGGTATCCTCCCCAAAGTGCCTCCCGGTAGTTAAGAACTTCTTTTGCTGATGGACTCGCATGTTCCTCTTTTAGTTGAGAGGAGATTGCTTTATAAAGTTCATCATCAGTTGTGAATATGTTTTCAATGGCTGTTGAAGTTTTGGCTTCTCGCAGAGCAATTGTATTTACCAGCATACTTGGATTGGGAATTCGGAGCACATTTTTGTTTAGTTCGGCCAAATTTCGAGATGCCAATCCCCATTTCATCAAAACTTCCGTATCAATTATTTCATTTTTCGGCGGTAGATCTGGCAGCGCATTGTAGGGTTTATTTCTATCAAACATATATGTTCATTTAATCATTAAAATATGGACATAATGCAAATATACGTTCATTTTTTCATTAAAATAAACTATACGTTCATTTTTTTATGTTTTTATGAACATATACGGATTTTATGTCCAAATTTATTTTCAAAAGAGAATTATACAATACTTCAAAAAAACATAGCCACTCAGCTTTTCAATCAAAATGAAATAAAAAGCCAACAAAACGCAAAGACCACTTAACGCGTAGTTATTTACTGTAAATTTGTGTATCAATCTAACTCATGAACAAACCCCAAAAAGGAGCTCCTTTTAGTTCCTATCAAGTTGCCGTTGTAACTATACTTGCTTTAACGCAATTTACTGTAGTCCTCGATTTTATAGTGATGTCGCCACTCGGAGATATCTTAATTAAATCAATGAAAATAACTCCAAAACAATTTGGAATTGTTGTTTCAAGCTACGCCATTTCCGCCGGGATTTCAGGGTTTTTAACTGCCAGTTTTGCAGATAAATTTGACCGAAAGAAATTGTTGCTCTTCTTTTATTCAGGCTTCGTCATCGGAACCCTACTTTGTGGTATAGCAAAGAATTATGAATTCTTGGTTTTTTCGCGAATTATTACCGGAATTTTTGGAGGAGTCATTAGCTCCATTTCACTGGCCATTGTAGCAGATTTATTCGATTTCAATCAACGTGGAAGAGTCATGGGATTCATACAAATGGGCTTTGGTATTAGTCAAATAGTGGGAATTCCGATTAGCTTATACCTGGCATCTTATTGGAATTGGCAAGCGCCTTTTTACATGATTGTATTTTTAGCAACCATCATCTTTTTAGCCGCAATTTTTGTGTTAAAACCCGTAAAAGATCATTTGAGTTTACAACGTGACAATCCACTAAAGCATATGTGGAAAACCATTTCCAATAGAAATTATCGAATTGGCTTTTTAGCTACAGCCTTTATGTCGCTGGGCGGTTATCTTATGATGCCTTGGGGAAGTGCCTTTGCTGTCAATAATGTTGGATTGGAGCAAGCTGATTTACCTTTGATGTTTATGATTGTTGGATTAATTACGTTTGCCATTATGCCTGTGGTTGGAGTGTTGAGTGATCGATTTAATAAATTTAAAATGTTTGCCTTAGCGTCCGTTCTCATGGTTATTTCAATTGTCATTTATTCGCGATTAGATCAAACTACTTTTTGGATTTTAGTAATTGTAAATGGTTTAATGATGATGGGAATAATGGCCAGAATGATCCCTTCACAAGCATTAACCGCTTCGTTGCCAGAATCTAAAGATCGCGGGGCTTTTATGAGTATAAATTCATCTCTACAACAATTAGCCGGTGGTGTCGCAGCCATGATTGGTGGATTAATTATTATCCAAAAAAATGAAACCAGTCCTCTCGAACGCTTTGATCAACTAGGCAATTTGGTAATTGTAATCATTGTTGTAAATATTTTTCTCACCTATCGGGTTTACAAATACATTTCAAGTCGTTAGTTGAAATTTGTGCTCCATTCTCAAGGCTTTTCAGTATCTTTACCTTGTGAAAAAAATCTATAAGTATTTATTAAATACTCTTCCGAGGCCAATTCTCATTCGATTGAGTTATATTTTTAAGATTTTTGCTCCATTACTCTATCGAGGAAATAAAGTCGAATGCCCAGTTTGCGAGAAGAAATTCTCCAAATTTTTATCCTATGGTTCCAATGTATCACATCGGGAAAATGTATTGTGCCCTTATGATTTGACACTAGAGCGACACCGATTAATGTGGTTGTATCTTAAAAATGAAAGTAATTTTTTCACCGCTGGAAATTTGGATGTTTTGCATATTGCACCGGAACAGTGTTTTTATGGAAAATTCAAAGTACAAGAGAACTTAAATTATTTAACCGGAGATTTAGTTTCCCCACTAGCTGATATTCATTTTGATTTGCATCAAATTCCTCTGGAAGACAATCGGTTTGATGTGGTATTTTGCAATCATGTTATGGAACACGTGGATGATCCAATTCAATGTATGAAAGAATTATTTCGCGTAATGAAACCAGGTGGTTGGGCTATCATGCAAGTGCCTCAAGATATGTCTCGAGAAACAACTTATGAAGATCCGAGTATTATAGATCCCGCAGAGAGAGAAAAGCATTTTTGGCAGAAAGATCATGTGCGTTTGTTTGGGCGAGATTATCCTCATTGGGTGGAGAAAGCAGGATTCGCTGTGTATATCTATGACCCCAAAAAACATTTTAATGATGAAGTAATCTCACGGTACAGATTGATTAAAGAGGAGTTGCTTTACATTGCGAGAAAGCATTAATTTTAATCTAGAAATCATAAAATGAGAAGCAATATACTTTTATCCGTTTTTCTTTTGTTTTCATTGACAATATTCGGTCAAAAACATATTTTCATGGACGTTGCTCCTATGTTCCAGAATTCCAATCTAGAAATGAATACGAATTATATCGCTTGGAATGGAAAAACATTCAAATTGGACCATTTTGATTACTATTTATCGAATGTTCAACTCACTTATGATGGTGGTCAAACCATTTTAATTGACTCGGTTTTTCTGGTTGAACCTCAAAATCACACTCTACTTTTAGGGAATTTTAATATCAACCAAATTGAAAATATTTCATTTCTAATTGGTGTTCCTAAACCTTTAAATACTCAGTCTGGAATTGAGGCAAAAGATATTTCTCTCTATCCCGATAATCATCCATTAAGCTTTCAAACACCATCTATGTACTGGGGATGGCAAGCTGGTTATATGCACATGATCATTGGTGGCTACGCGGATGACAATGGTGATGGTAGTCTAGAATCTTATTTTGAATTGCATAACCTTGGTAATGCCAATCAGCAAACGATTCAATTAGATAATGTAATTCAAACTAATTTATCAAGTGATCAAATTAATGTAAATATCCATTGTCAAGTGGATCGCTGGATAAACAATATACCAATAAGTACTGTCGGAATAATGCACGACGAAGTTGGTGTTAACAAAATAATTCTTGAAAATGCGATTACAGAAAATGTTTTCATTCAACCGGCTAATGCGGGATTCGATAATTTTGATCCAAGTTCAAAGGTCTATTTTTCAAATTATTCTGATGGTATAAATATTCATTGGAATGAAATTACAGATTTGGAAAAAATGATTGTCTATGATATCAATGGGAATCAAATCACGCAGCTTTTATTGACAAATCCCAGTGGTCAAATTGAGATTGATAATTTAGAAAAAGGCTACTATATTATTCAGTTCTTCAACAAAAATTCAATTCTGATTGGTAGTCTAAATGCCGTTCATTAACCATGAGATTTGATAATAATTCATACCTCTTTGTATTATTTAGTATTGGATTAGCATTTTTTATTTCCTGTTCAAAGCAAACTTCTGTAACAACCAACATTTCAACCATTCCTAGTCCCGAGGACAATCCAATTACGGATGAAAAGGTGGCTCTCGGAAGAAAATTGTTTTTTGATAAACGCCTTTCCTTAAACGAAACTGTTTCTTGTGCCACGTGTCATGTTCCAGAATACGCATTTACTGATCGCCTAACTACAAGCACAGGGATTGAAGGTCGAAAAACAGAACGAAATTCTCCTTCGATATTGAATTCGGCTTTTCTTAAAACTGCTATGTTCGATGCACATCTTCCTACCTTGGAAATGCAAGTCATTGTCCCGATTCAAGAGCATACGGAAATGGGAAGTAACATGAAGGAACTAATCCAAAAACTGCGCGCCATTCCCGAATATCAAACAGAGGCAAAGAAAATTTTCAATCGCGATTTTGATGCGTATGTCCTTACAAGAAGTATTTCTGCATTTGAACGAACCTTACTTTCATTAAACTCTCGCTTTGACCAATATTTGAAAGGGAACAAATCCATCCTCACAACCGATGAAAAAGCTGGCTGGAAACTATTTTCGGAGAAATTATATTGTATTCAATGTCATCCTGCTCCTTATTTCACCACATTTGAAGCGGCAAACAATGGTTTATACAATGAATTCGGTTCGGATAAAGGTCGATTTAGGATCTTTCTAGACTCTAATGATATCGGAAAATTTAAAATACCATCTCTTCGAAATATTGAGTTGACTTATCCTTATATGCATGATGGTAGTATGAAGAGTTTGGATGAGATAATCAATCATTATAAGCAAGGGGCGCAGAGACATAAACTTCAATCCCCAATTATACAGCCGTTTCAATTATCAGCAAATGAGCAAGATCAATTAAAGGCGTTTTTATATTCCTTAACTGATACCTCCTACATGCATTCCATGAAGTTTCGTTAATGCAAGAATTCCACAATATAAGCTACTAATAATCGTGGAGGAATCGGAATTAATACATCAAATTAAAAAACAAAATCCAAAGGCATTTTCTCTTTTGGTAGATTTGTATTCTACGATGGTCTATTCAGTTGTATTCAAAATGATTGGAAATGGTCAAGATTCTGAAGATGTTACACAAGAAGTCTTTATTACAATTTGGACAACACTAGATTCTTTCAAGGGTGATA
>JBIIHD010000127.1:0-4859 GCA_044236095.1 Crocinitomicaceae bacterium
CACCGTTGTATTTTTGAACAATGGCATCCACCTCCAAACCACTTGAATCGTGATAATGGTACACTTTTGCATCGCTCACTTGAGCATACACGCGCAGCTCATGAATTGCCAAAGACTCAAATAGAAATCCAACGTAACGAATATCCTTCAGAAGTGCTTCTTTTTTCAAACCTAGTGATGCAACTGCAAGAGCAACATCCGTAAAATGCCTCTTTGGAGCTTTTCTCAATGCTGACGAGGAACGTATATGCGTTGGCCAGGGCAATTGATTTTCAGTAATCATCAAGCGATCGAGCGCAGTCAAATAATCATAAATGGTTGGTCGAGAAAGATCTTTAAAATCTCGTTGTCGAATATCTTTTTCCAAAGTGGTAATATCAACCATTGTCGCTGTATTGCGAGCCAACGATCGAAGTAGATTGCGAACTTTAATCGGATCTCTTTTGGTATTAGAAACTCGACTCATATCCACTTCAGCCAATAAATCTACATACGCTCTATTCAAATCCCTCGCTTGCCTTGTACTTTTACCCAATAAACCCGGAAAACCACCAGCGATAATTCGTTCAACAATAAATTCTAAATCGGTTGGTTCGTCGTAAATGTCAATTTTTGAACTATCAAACAAATCGTTCAAGCTGATTTTACCGGTTGAATAACCCATTTCTTGCCAACTCATTGTGCGCATATCCAGAGTAGTAAAACGACCAGCACCAGAATGCATTTTTATACTTTCCTCCGGATTTGCTGAACCGGTTAAAATAAATTGTGCTGATTTTTTTCGATCATCTACTTCGTGTCGTACATAATTCCATATTTTGGGATGTTCTTGCCATTCATCAATAAGACGAGGAGTTTCACCCAATAATAAGCGCTCCGGAGAAGTGGACATGAGTAGCGGAACTTGTGCGTCTCGATCCATCGCTAAAACACTATTTGAATATTGTCTCGCAGATTCAGTTTTACCACATGCTTTCATACCACGAATAAGTAAGGCTCCTCCTGAATCTAATTTTTGCAGTAATTCCTTATCTGTAAGTCTTTCTCTATATGAATATTGCTCTGTCATTTCAACATCAAATATACAATTTATTTTACATATTTTGAATCTTTTATTTTACAAATTTTGAATATTTAATTTTACATTTTTTGATATTTTTATTTTACAAACTTTAAAATAATTACTTTACATTTTTTAAAACTTTTATTTTACACTTTTAGAGCTTTTTATTTTACAAATTTTAAAACATATAATGCTGATATTGAATAATCTAAATAAAAAAACAATAGATTTTTAAAAGGCATAAAAATAAGCTAAGAATAGAACGATAAAATTTTATTTTAAAAAACAAAAAATGGTTTGATATTATTTTCAATCAAATCTAAATTCTTAAAAACCATTATTAGGATAGACCCTGAATTAATTGATTTAAAGCATTTTTCATTAAAACCCTTTTTATTGTATTTTTGGAAATCAATTTAAACTTAATGAAATTCTTCCCTTTTCTCTTGCTTTTTATTATTGAATTAAGCAAAACACTTCTTGCGCAAAATCCAACACTTGATAAACTAAAATCGAATTCTGATTCGGCTCAAGCTATCTTTTTCGGGAGTGCAACCTCCAATTATTCACCATCCATTTTTGTGAATCCATTTATCGGAACAGGAGGTCACGGACATACATATCCTGGCGCCTCTGCCCCATTTGGAATGATTCAAATAAGTCCAGATACGCGTTACGATGGCTGGGATGGTTGCTCGGGATATCATTATGACGATTCAATTATTTATGGATTTTCACATACACACTTGAGTGGAACGGGAGTTCCAGATTATTGCGATTTATTAATTGTTCCTCAATCGAAAAAAGCAAACACAACTCCTGGATATCTATCTCCTAAGGGCTACGGATCGAAATTTAGTCACTCGACCGAAAAAGCAAGTCCGGGCTATTATGAAGTTTATTTATCAGACCCAAAGATCAAAGCACGAATCACTGCATCAGACAGAGCTGGAATCCATACCTATACTTTTGAAAACAAAAACGAAAAACGCTTCATCCTGATTGATATAGATCATCGCGATAAATTACTGGATTCAAAACTTGAACTCATAGATAATAAAACCATTCAAGGTTATCGAATTTCGGAGAGTTGGGCTGCTAAACAACATTTTTATTTCTATTTGGAATGTTCGGTTCCCTACAAAAAGTCAAAAATGATAACTAAAAATGGCCAACATAAACTATTACTGGAATTCCCTAAAGATCAAAATATTATAACCTTGCGTGTTGGAATTTCAGCAACAAGTTGTGAAGGTGCAAAAACAAATTTAAGTTCAGAAATATCTACATGGAATTACAATGATGTCAGAGCAAGCACAACCAAAAAATGGAACGATGAATTAGGGAAAATTAAAATCTCCCTTGAAGATAAAGAAAAAGCAACAATCTTTTATACAGCACTTTATCACAGTTATTTAGCACCAAATCAATTCACTGATATCTACGGAAACAAATATCGAGGGAGAGATAATTTTTTACACGATCTTTCTAAAGGTCAACAACAATACACTGTTTTTTCGTTGTGGGATACCTATCGTGCTACCCATCCCCTATTTACCTTGACACAACAAAAAAGAACAGTTGATTTTATTCAGACATATTTGCGTCAATACAAGGAAGGAAAAGATTTACCGGTTTGGGAATTGGCAGCGAACGAAACTGAATGTATGATTGGTTACCACAGCGTTTCAGTTATTGCAGACGCCTATTTAAAAGGAATTCGGGATTTTGACACCACACTAGCTCTAGAAGCAATGGTTGCCACCGCAAAGATGGATGAATTTGGTAAAAAGTTCTTTGGCGAACAAGGCTTTATCGCTGCAGATCAAGAGCCAGAATCAGTTTCAAGAACGTTAGAATACGCTTACGATGATTATTGTATCGCTGAAATGGCAAAGAAAATGGGAAATAGTGTTATTGAAAGTGAATTCAGAAAACGATCCTATAATTTCCTTAATGTTTTTGATTCCAATACCAAATTTATGCGGGCAAAACGAGGCGCACAATGGTATGGGCCTTTTGATCCAAGTGAAGTAAACTTCAATTATACAGAAGCAAATAGCTGGCAATATTCGATGGCTGCTCCTCATGCAATCTATGAACTCACCAAACATTTAGGAGGAAAAGATTCGTTGGAAGCTTGGTTGGATCGACTTTTTACAACATCAAGTTCGTTATCAGGACGAGAGCAAGCGGATATTACAGGGTTGATTGGACAATATGCGCACGGAAACGAGCCCTCGCATCACATGGCGTATTTATACAACTATACGAACGCGCCTCACAAAACACAGCTCTATGTAGATCGAATTTTAAATGAAATGTATTACAACAAGCCAGACGGACTTTCGGGAAATGAAGATTGCGGTCAAATGTCCGCGTGGTATGTTCTATCAAGTCTTGGATTTTACCCAGTCGCACCTGGCAAACCTTTTTATGAATTAGGTAAACCAAATTTCAAGCAATTAGAAATGAAATTCGAAAATGGATCGACATTATTTATCATTGCTCCCAACTTGAGTGCTGAAAATAAATATGTTCAATCTGTAAAATTGAATGGAAAACTCTTGTATCGAAGTTATGTGTCACACGATGAGTTAACTTATGGCGGATTATTAGAATTTGAAATGGGAAGCCAACCAAGAATTGAATTTGATAAATGGGTAGCAGGATCTCCGGAAGCTGAAATTCCTGAAACCTTTGTTCCTGTGCCCTATTTAGGGGTAACTGATCGCATTTTTGAAGATCGAATGAAAGTGGGTATAGGTTATTTAAAATTAAATGAAACTGATGAATTCATTACGATGTATAAACTTAATGAAAGTGAATGGATTGTCTATGAAAAGCCTTTTATAATTGACAAAACTTCAAAAATAGACATCAAGTTGCAGAGAAGAATCAATCCACGAAAAATTTATCACAGTGCTATTGTTTCAAGTACGTTAATCAAAAAAGACCCAACTGTTCATTTGAATTTACAAACGCAATATGCGAATCAATATGCTGCATCTGGTCCAAATTCATTGATTGATGGAATTAAAGGAGGAAATGAATTTAGAACGGGCGATTGGCAAGGATTTTTCGGAACGGATGTAAAGGCAGAAGTAATATTTGATTCACCACGAAACTTGAGTCAGTTTGGTATTTCAGCGATTCGGGATCAAAAATCGTGGATTTTCTTTCCAAGTCAAGTTGATATTGAAGTTTCTGCCGATGGTAAAACGTTTCAAAAATTAGCTCCAATACAGATCAAAAAAGCAGAACCAACAGATAAAAATCCAGAAAACATGGAATTTATTGTCGATTCCTACAAGCCAACCGCTATCAAAGCCATTCGCTATACGATTAAAAATCCTGGTTTATGCCCTGATTGGCATTTAGGAAAAGGAAATAAAACGTGGTTGTTTGTGGATGAGTTGATTTTTAGATGATTTTCTTTAGAAAATATAACTTCACTCAAATTAGAATCACGTAAACAAAAAAAAACCGGGGGGCTCCCGGTTTTTTTTATTCAATTTTTAAAGAAATTAATTCTTCTTTGTGCAACAAGACTTTCCTTCAGTTTTTGCAGGACAAGTTTTTGCTTCTGTTGATGAACAACAAGATTTTTTCTTTTTCTTTTTCTTCTTGTCATCATCATTCAATGTGATTGAAACACCATTTGTAGCAGCAATCGCAGATGAAATCATTGAACCTGAATAAATGGTAAGTGCTAGAACTAAAAATATTTTTTTCATTGGATTAATTTTGTTATAAATGTACAAAAAAAAATGCCAATCAAATATCAACTCACAAA
>JBIIHD010000128.1:0-4858 GCA_044236095.1 Crocinitomicaceae bacterium
CCAACGATTTACAAATTGTTTTGCAAAAATCAGCACAAAAGTTCTTCAACATCGATGATACGAGTCGCGTGCATTTTTACAACTTAACTGTTAATCGCTCTGGAGCAAATGGAAATGAGAAAATCAAAGGAATAACACCAGATAGAGCGAATATTATTAATACAATTGCTGAAATTGAGAAAACCAGTAAACCCGAAGACATTCTACTATTATTCTTCGCTGGTCATGGCGAAATTGTGGATAAGGATCAATTATTATTACTAACATCCGAATCGAGCAGAGATGATTTCAAAGGGCTTCGTATGCGCGAATTATTGGAATTACTCAATAAAGTTCCCTCAGGAAAACGCGTTCTCATTTTAGATGCGTGTCATTCCGGTGCGGCCATTAATAACCTAGATATGGCTCAGCTAACAGGCAAGCGCGACGTGAAAGATGCCGAAAGACAATCGCAGCGTTTGAAAGAATTGGATAAATTGGCCAGTAAGTCGGGTTTTGCGATAATCACCGCATCTAGTTCCGATCAAAAAGCCTTAGAGTTGCCGCAATACGAACACGGATTGATGACTTATGCCTTGCTCAATGCGATGTTGAACAACAAAAGTTCCCTCGATGAAAACAACCAACTCCAGCTCGATAAATGGTTGATGGCTACCGAGGAAGAAGTGCGCAAACTCAACGCTAATCAAAGTGCCGAGCGCATGGTTCCCATAAACTTCACCCTTGGAAAAGTAGATGATGAAGTGCGATCTAGTATTGTGTTGAAGGAAATACCAACTATTTTCCTAAATAATGTATTCAATTCAGAATTAATTTACGACGACTTGAATATCAAAGCCAAACTCAATGAATATTTTGCTTCTCGTGCTCGTGGAGGTGATAAAAGTTTGTTATTAGCGAATCAAGAGTTAAATAATGCCGCTCAAGTCAATATTCAATATACAAAAACTAAAAATTCGCTTCAGGTGAAAGTTATCATTCTCAAAAACAACCAAGTTCACAAGCAATTCACCAAAACCGGTACAGAAGCCCAACTCAACGATCTCATCAAAGAAATTGCCTTGGACATTGAAGGCGGGTTGAAGTAATTCCCACTTTTTTCCCTATCTTAGCCCTATGAAAAAGCTTTTTCTTTTACTGCCATTACTTCTATTGTTCGGGACTGCCTTTTCTCAAACAGAACCGAGGTTGGTGCTTCCGGTGGGGCATACGGGAGCGATTAGTGATATAGCAATTTCTGATGATAAGCGGTTAATTGCTTTCGCATCTTATGAAGGAAGCATAACTGTGTGGGATTATAAAACCCAAACATTGTTAAGTAAGTTAAGTCCATTTAGTGGAGCCAACATCAATACTCGATTGGATTTTTTCCCAAATAGCGATAGCTTATTTTGTTATATATCCCAACCTTATGGCACATCAACTCAACCAAAGAAAATAATTATTTATGATTTAGTTAGAAAAAATGAACCAAGTAACATAATTGATTTAGATTCAATTCCATTTTTTAATTACAATAATGACGGGCAAATTGTGAATTATGGGATGTTAAATGCAGAGTGGAATCAAACTAATCAACAATTTGTAGTAACACCAATGATTGGTACTGTTTTTAGTTATTCCTTGAAAACAAAGAATAGTTTACCAATTTGTTTCGGTATATGGAAAGAGAAAAGAAAAGTTATTTCGAAAAATAATATAATAATTTGGTCTATCAGTAAAATATCATCCCATGGCGATATAATTGAGGAACATCCAGCTATCAAATTATATTCTCTAAACGGTGAACTGCTGGATAAAGAGGAACTATTTGAATATGAAAATTCAACTTTACTAGATTGTAATATAGAACCTAATCAGTATCGTGACATAAGTCAAACGATTTTCAATTATACAATTCCAAATTACGTTAGAAGAACCTTTGAATCAGATTCAATTGTTGATAGTGTGTTTGTTTTTACTTCGGAAGATAATAAATTGAAGAAAAAATTCCATTCGCATTTTACATATCCTAAAATACAAGGATCTAATAATTTTAGCGTGAATCATTATTATATGGTGAAGGATACAAATCTTTTGGTTTCATATCCAACTGAAATTTGGGACAGCCCAATTCAAATTAGCTTTTTTGATAAAGATTCAACTTTTAAATTAACAGAATCAATGAAAAACTATTATTGGTCAGATCATGCTAAAACCATTAAAAAATATTCAGCAGCAACCAAAATTGTAAATAATTCTAAATATTGGTTTCAAATCCCTAAAAATCAGAATCAAACTACAATTTTTTTTGATAGCTATTTGAATGGCATAAAAAAATTCGACTTAGAATCTGGAAATATATCACACTCTTTTCAAAAGGAAGGTAAACAGAGCACATTATTGAAGATTAATGAAAATCTATTTGCAAATGTTTTAAGTGAATTAATCGAAGAAAAAAAGGAACGCGAAAAAGAAACATTCAAACAATCTTTCGTTTTAAGTAACGATAAATTTAGCCTGCGAAGTGAATTCGAATCTTATAATATTTATAAAAAACCTCTTATTTGTGATTCAAACTTATATTTTATTGACACAAATATTATATTTTCAATTAATAAACTAAACATACACAATAATGAATTAATATCTAAAGCCATAGATTCCGTAAATTATCGCTCTTACATTAATTTTGGAAGTCAAACAGTTTGTATTTTAACAAATTTCAATTTAATCGAACTCAATAATAGTTTTATCGCCCTTTGTTCCGATTCTATGAGTTATATTTTTGATAAAAAAGATCTGACTTTGGCTAAAAAACTAGAAGGTACTGTTACACCTTATTCTTTAAATGATTCCATGGCAGTATTTAATCATAATAACCAATTTAGGTTGCTTAACCTTCACGATTGGAAAAGTTCAAACATAATGAATTGGATAAATAGTGGCTACAGCTATAATTCTGATTATCATAAAACTTTTAATGATGGTAAAATAATAGCACCTTTTCAAGACAAAGGAAAATTAAAATTTAAAATTATTGAAATCGATCGTATTTCTCCGAATAAGCCAATCATCGAAATTGATACCCAACTTTATAAAAACCAATTTAAAATTCTTGGAAAAACAAAATCAAATAATTGGACATTTTACAGTCAAGAGGAACAATTAAATGATACGTTAAGAAAAGTCTCTATTTATGCATATAATTTCAAAAAACAAAAGACAAAACTTATATTAACAAGAAATATTGGTTTTTATACTGACGAAAAATATTTTTCAGAAGGTAATTCTGATGAATTTATATTTTATTTCTCTGATACTTTATACAAATTCAATAAAGGAAAAATACAGGATTCTAGTCCTTTAAAATTAACCTATGACGAAGAGTGGCTTTCAAATGAATTTGGGTTGTTTCAAATTAAAGTCGATTCAAGCTCAATTAGCTTCAATAGACTTCAAAAAAATCTCAAGACAGAAAAATATTTCAAATTAGATAATCATCAATTCTTGGGAATTGGGGATAATCAATTTATTTACACCCTGACACCAACCAATAATTCAATACAAAAAATAACCTGTTGGATTATTTCTTCGGAAAGATTAAAACCAATTAGTGAAATATCTATTCCTACTAAAATAAACGGGCAATTAATAGATAGATATTCATTTACACCATTTACTAAAGCCATGGGAGGTTTTGTTAAATTGGACGATACCACCTCTTTTATTTTTAATGATAAAACAGGTAAAACAGTCTCTAATTTTTTCTATTTTGGAAACACGCCAACTTATATTATTCTCTCTAAGGCAAATAAGGAAAATTACCAATCGCAAGAAGTCTTTGAATATCATACGTTGAATTCAATAAATCAAGTACAAATTGAATTTAGGGATCAAAATAATTTCAAGTCTATCAATAATAATTTATTCACAGATGAATCATCTGTTTATTCTTTGCCTGAATTGAAAAAAAAATGTCCCATCAGCAATGTTCCTGGAGCAGGTATTTCATATTTAACAAGTATTCAAAAGAATGATAGCATAATTGATATTTTCAAACACTTATTTAGTGGAAATGAAATGTCTATTTTCTACCATTTTTCCAAAGGAAATTTACTTGATTTCAAAAGATTTTACGGAAATTTTATTACAAGCTATAAGACCATCAATTCAACTTACGCTATTTTAGAAAAAACAAATTATTATCAAAATAAAAAATCAAGCATTTACCTCGTTGACATTGAAAATCTCAAAGTAAAAGGTGCTTTCAGCTCAGAAATTCCTAATGATTGGGATAAAGAAAATAGAAACTCTTTATTGAAAGTTGTTCACTACGACGAGAAAAAAGAAGTTTTATTTGTTTTTCAATCCAATGGAAAAATAATTCAACTTGATCCTACTAATTTGAGTTTCATTAAAAGTTTCGAAGGTCATAAAACGAGTATAAATAATCTATTTTTTGTGAATGATTCTATTTTCATGACTCAATCAAATGATTTGGAAAAAAAGTATTGGAACTTAAAAACTGGTAAATGCTTGTTGAACTTATTGATAATAGATGAAAAAAATCATTTATCCTACGATGAACACTACCGTTTCGATGGTTCACCCGGCGCTATCGAAAAACTCTACTTTGTCTGTGGTTTGGAGGTGGTAGAACTCAATCAAATCAAAGATTCCTTGTATGTTCCAAACTTAGTACAGCGCATCATGAACGGTGAGAATTTGGATCACCTGCCAAAATTGAGCGAATTGAATATTTGTGGTGTGACGCCTGTGGTTGAGCCGTTGGAAAATGATAAATCGGGTAACCAAGGGTATCGTATCATTCCGCGTTCGGGTGGTGTGGGCGATGTGGATGTGTACATCAATGGCG
>JBIIHD010000129.1:0-4831 GCA_044236095.1 Crocinitomicaceae bacterium
ATTCCGGTGCTATTTTTAGATGAATTTTTAACTAAAAACTCCTGGTTAAATGTTCCGGTAGCGTACAAGCTAATTTGATTGAGGTTTTGATCAAGCAAAGAATATCCGCCCTGTGCATTCATAACAAAAGTAGTTTCATCCAAGGTTTTAATTGAATTTATTTTAGCGTTCCATGGAAAAAAGGAAATTACTTGATTTCCGATTGCATTTAATTTATATACTGTATCTGCATCTGAGTTTGCATTTTTAAATAAAACCAGAATTTGTGAATTAAAAATTTCAATATCCTTATATGAATTTCCTGAAATGACTGTCAATCTTGAGTCTAAAGTCCACTGTGATTGATCTGCTAGGGCAGGATTTAAACTATTTCCGAAAAGTAATTTAGTAGGAGTTAAAGCAAAGACAGTATCGTTCTTAAAGCACAAATCAGTTATTGATTCTAATGAATTAGTAGGATAATAGGTGTCTTTAATTTCATTTTTTGATGGATCCAGTTTTAATATAGCAAAATCACATGCAACGTATATGTATGCTCCGTTTTTTTCAAACCGATTGATTCGTTTTGAATTTGAAATTTGAGCAAGTTTTAAGGCGGGAATATTATAAATGACATCATTTTTAAGCTTATCAATATTACCGTTTGCATAACCGATGTAAAGCGCATCATCTGATTTATCATAGTATAAACAAGTGATTTCTATATCAGATAATTTGTTTAAGGCGTTATATAAGGTATGAGTTTTATCAGAGAGTTGTAAAACAGAAAGCCCATTTTTATAGGCTGTGAAAATATTTTTCTCTGTGGCAACAACGTCAATCGCTTCACTTGTAGATGAATGAAATCGCCATTCACCCGTACCTATTTGTGTACGAGCATTGCCAATAATTACTATGAAAAATAAAATCGATAAAAATTTCATGCAGAATATTAATTCAATTATTCACAAACGCTCAAAATTACTATTTGTTGTCTCAATATTTAAAATCGTTATTTCAAAAATGAAATAAATTTTATGGAAGAATTTCAAATTAATTGCTTCCTTCATTCTAAGTACCGAGTAAATACTTTTTAGTAAGTTTGATAAATCAAAATTTGCTTTGTGATTGAAATAGAATTCTTTTATCTCAATCCAACAAGGAACACAGTTAATGATGAAATTGAATTTTAAAAACGGTAATTGGATTTTTGTTCTCTTATTGATAGGTGTTTATTGGCAAATTTCATTTTGTACTGCTGCCATGAAATGGGATCTTTTAGACGTAGTTTTTCCGTTTAGGTATCATTTTTCTTCTGCTTTTTTATCCGGTCATTTCCCGTTGTGGAATCCATACATTCAAACGGGAGTTCCTTTTTATGCTGATCTTCAAGCCCCAACTTATTATCCTGAATTATTAGTTGTTTCTTCTCTAGGTGGATATTCCATTTATTGGATGCATTTTTTGGTGATTGCATATCTCATTGTAGGATTCTTTGGAGTTTTTCGACTAATAAAATTGTTTAACTACTCTACCTGGACAGCCTCTTTGGCTGCATTTATTTATGTTTGTTCGGGATATTTTGTTGGTCATGGACAGCATTTTTTTCTTTTGGTTGGCTCTGCTTGGCTACCGTGGGTCATTTGGTCATATTTAAATTTTATCGATTCTAGGAATAGAAAAACGGCAATTATTTTTAGCCTGACTACATTTTTAATGCTCACCGGAGGATATCAAGCGTTGAGTATTTGCCTTTTTTACTTGCTTCTGATTTTATTTTTAATGAAGATGTACGGAATTCTGAAAGAAAAACGAAAAGAACTAAAAGGATTTTTGATTTGGCATGCCGGTGTTTTTGTGATATTAGTTTTAATGTTGAGTCCAATGTTATTGGCAATTTGGGAAATTAGTCCTCAAGTTGTTCGATTAGCAGATGGCGTAAGTTGGGAAAAAACCGCAACCTATGGTGAAAATTTTAAGAGTCTCATTTCTTTTTTTTCACCACTAGCAACTGCCAGAACGAATGATTTTTTTGGAAACATTGATTCTTCAATGCTCAATCATTTTATTGGAGTTACCGGGTTATTTTTTGGATTGTTCGGTTGGAAATCCAAAAGGCTGAATCGTGAATGGGTGATCTTTATTTTCGGATTAATCATCGGTTCGATGACATTTGCAAGTTTGCCGATTCGGGAATTTATGTTTAATCATATTCCTTTCATGAATTTATTTCTTCAAGGACCTTATCTCCGAATTTTCATGATTTTGGGAATGGTCATTTTTATTACTGCTGGAATCGAAAAAGTACATCAACAAAAATCAGTTTCTTGGAAGGAAATTTTATTTCCGTTTTGTATTCTTGTTCTAATCATTTCCTTGATTGCTATTTATTGGGCTTCTTTTGATTTTAGTAATTTCTTACATGATTGGTTGAATACTAAGGATTGGTTAGACGGATGGAAAAAATTCGATTTTCAAAAATTGTTAGGATTCCAACTTATTCTGAGTTTTATATTTCTTAGTCTATTGGTTTTGTTGTTACTTATTTCAGACAAACTCAAACGCCCAAAATTATGGATTTCGTCTTTAATTATTTTGGAGTTATTTCTCGCTTCTCAATGGAATCAATCGGAGACTTTTGTTGATGGAAATTATAAACCATCTTATTTGCAAAACACAATTCAATTAGCCCCTCAAGGATTTCCTATTCCGCATATTACTCCCATTGGACACAACGATGAGCAACACGCTTTTTCTTATCCTTTTTGGCGAAATACACATATTTTTCAGAAAGAAATTTCATTTAATGCGTTTTCTTCATTTGAACTAAATAATTATAGTTATTTGGATGACAAAGTACCCCAACTGAAAGATTGGATTTTAAAAAAACCTTTGATTTATTTGAGCGATAGCGTACTTCCTCTTTCCGAATTAACTCAAGCTTTGAAAAATCAAAATTTGAAACACAATGCCGTTTTTGTAGAAGCAAGTGAATTCAATAAATGGAGTAAATTAAATTTTAAATCTGATTCTCTCGATAAGTTAAAAATAACAGGATTCTCACCGAATGAAATGACTTTTCAAACTCGAACAAAAAATCAACAATTACTTATCTTACAGCAGTCATTTCAACCTCAATGGAAAGCATACATTGATGGAAAAAGTACTGAAATCAAGGCTGTTAACAAGAATTATCAGGCAGTAATTTTACCGTCTGGAGAACACAAGATTGAGTTTAAATTTGAAAAAAATAGTACGATTGTTCTTTATTTCATTTCTCAATTTATTTTCTGGAGTTTACTTATCTATTTGGTTTATATGAATTTCAAAGACGAGAAAAAATCGAAATGGTATGTAAAAACACTTTTCTTATTGCCGGTTATTTTCATTAGTTTTTGGTCAATAAAATTGTTCAATGGTAAGCTAAATAATCGAACGACTAATCAACAAGTTTTAGCAGATTGGGAAAAGAGTTCAATTGATAACAAAGTTGTTTTACCAACTTCAATCAAAATTTCGAAAAAAGACGAGTTTTATAATTTGGGTAAATGGAAATTCAGTGAGCTTAATGATGCGAAAACATTGCGTTTGCTTTCTGATTGTAAAATGATCACGATACAACCGTCTTTGCTCGTTTATGAAGTTATTAGAAAGGGAAAATCAGTGAAATGGGAAGCTCTAAAGATTGAAAGGCAACTAGAAAAAGATGGAGAATTTAATTCTCTGCTGTTCATGAGAAACTTATCGGATTTGCAAAATGAGGATGAAATTATTTTATACTGCTGGAATACATCTAAATCGGAAATTCAATTTAAAAATACAAGGGTTGAATTTTTGAGATAGTTTGCTACTTGATTTTTTTCAATATTAAAATCGCTTCATTTTTTTCTGCAATTTGCCAGTCTCCACTTGCTAAAAAGTCATCAATTGCTTTCTGATACGTTTCGTCCGTTAATGGATATTTATTCGCCTCAGCAGGAATTAAAGCAATGTAGTTAGCATCGCCAATAAAAGGATAGTGGTAAATATATTCTCTAAACGCCAAATGTGGACAAAGTGGAGATTGCGCACTAACTTTGGCATCAGCAGGTATTTTAGCTAAAATTCGGTGAGCTTCGGCTACATTAAAATCTCGCGCCCAATGTGATTTTTTATAAAATTGACTGTTTTCTCGGTTGTAATATTCCGAAGTGCGATGATCTAAAAAACTAATGCATGAAATCAATGATATAGCTAAACTGATAGATGCCATTGGTATTTGCCATTTTTTTATTTTGAAAATCACTGTATATAATGCGATTACAAGAATTGGAGCAAATTCAATGGAATAATGCGCGCTAATTCCCCAGCGCATAGGCATATCATTGAAAACTTTTTGAGCAACAATGGGAATTATCATTATTAAATATTCAGGTGCAACAAATAATGCCAAACCACCTGCAAGCAAAATGGCAAAATAAGTTTCGGCTTTAATACCATCGAATTGAGGATCTCCGGAGTGATTCACAAACAACAATTCAAGCGCTTTTAGAGGATGTTTGATGATATTTATAACCACTTCCCCAAAATTAGATCCGAGTGCATTGAAAGAGTTGTGTAAATAATCTCTTCCGTGAGTAGCCAAATAAGGGATAATGACTTTAATGACTATTATAAAATAAAGAACTGCCGAAAAGGCGAATAAAAAACTTATCAGTAATTTCTTTCTATTTTTTTCGAATGCAGATTTCCACGCTAGACCAAAACCAATGAAGGCTGCCCAAAGCGCCATATTTTCTTTTGCAATAAGGATCAAAGCAAAGAATAAAATGCTCCATTTCCATTTTTGTTGTTCAAAATAGTACAAAAACCA
>JBIIHD010000130.1:0-4828 GCA_044236095.1 Crocinitomicaceae bacterium
ATACTCGTTGCCCCAACGTAATTGGAAAATTACCGAAAATAAAAGAACAATATGTGGGTACGAATGCAGGAAGGCAATCTACCAAAAAAATGACTCAACTCGAATTTACGCTTGGTATTCGCCTGATATTGCTCCATCCGTAGGTCCAGAAGGTTTTTGTGGATTGCCTGGTACAATACTGGGTGTTGCTACCGAGGATGGCGGGATAATCTATTTTGCCAAAACCGTAGAGTCTCTGAAACCTAAGAAGGAAGATTTAGTCTTAGAAAGTGGTAAAAAAACCTTCACATTACAAGAATTAAAAAAAGAAATCGAGACAAAAATGAGCGGTTCCTCTTGGGGTAAAGGAATGAATTTTTTTGATGATTTATTTAGGTGGCTTTAATTGAGATTCTCGTTTTATTTCTGTAATTTTGTATAATATATCAATACTCGTATTATGATGAATCAAGTACACCAAGCACAATTCCTCAGCACAGGACATATAATTCTTATTTTAGCAGCCATTTTATTATTATTCGGTGGCAAAAAAATCCCTGAATTAATGAAAGGTTTAGGGCAGGGTATGAAAGAATTTAAAGACGCCTCTAAAGGAAAAGATTCTGCTAAAGTTGAAGATTCAACTAACAAAGGAGCTTCATCTGAAGAAAAATAATCTATGTACTCTTGTATAGATGATATCCGAAAAGCGGTAGATTCAGGAATTAGCGCTCGTGAAATTACGCTCCACTTTTTAGATAAAATCAATGCTAATAAGCATCTAAATTGTTTTTTAGAGGTTTTTGAGAAATCTGCCATTCAACAAGCGGATCTCGTAGATTCAAAAATAAAATCCGGAACTCATGGAAAACTGGCAGGTGTTGTTATAGGAATTAAAGACAACATTTGTTACCAAAATCATAAGGTTTCAGCTAGCTCAAAAATTCTTGAAGGATTTGAATCGCTATTTACAGGGACAGCCCTGCAAAGGTTAATTGACCAAGATGCAATAATCATTGGAAGATTAAATTGCGATGAATTTGCCATGGGCAGTTCAAATGAGAATAGTGCTTATGGAAATGTTCTAAATGCAGCTGATAATTCGCGTGTTCCTGGCGGATCTTCAGGCGGATCAGCAGTTGCAGTTCAAGCTGGATTGTGCGTAGCTGCTTTAGGTTCGGATACAGGTGGTTCTATCAGGCAACCTGCCTCATTCACAGGTACCTATGGTTTAAAACCAACCTACGGTGCAATAAGCAGATATGGTCTAATTGCCTACGCATCGTCATTTGATCAAATTGGCACTTTCACAACTAATCTTGAAGACACTCAGATATTATTTGATATCATGAATGGACCAGATCAATATGATTCTACTGCCATTCAATCTAAAATAGAAACCTCAAAACCTGAGATTTTAAAAGATCCTATTACAATTACAATTTTTAATGAATATTTAGACGCAGCCGGCATGAGTCCTGAAATTAAATCTTTTCTGGATAATGCTATTTCTAAATTAAAAGATGCCGGGCACAAAATTCAATATGAATCTTTTCCATTTTTAAATGTCCTTGTTCCTTTATACTACGTTTTGACAACTGCTGAAGCGTCCTCCAATTTAGCCCGCTTTGATGGTGTACATTATGGTTATAGAAATTCAGAAGCGGTTGGTGTTGAGGAAACCTATGTTAAATCTAGATCCGTTGGATTTGGAAAGGAGGTAAAACGAAGAATCATGGCGGGCACTTTTGTGCTTTCTCATGGATATTATGACGCGTATTATACAAAAGCTCAAAAAGTTAGACGATTAATTCGTGAAAAAACAGATGAAATTTTAAAATCATCAGATGTAATCCTTATGCCGACAACACCTGATATTGCCTTTAAAATGAATTCTGTAAGTGACCCAGTTCAAATGTATTTACAGGATATCTTTACTGTGCATGCCAATATAAGTGGAAGTCCAGCTATCTCTCTTCCACTTGGGAAACATTCATCTGGAATGCCATTTGGAATTCAACTCATGTCTGGGAGCCAAAATGAACAAAAATTGTTAAACGCTTCCTTGTTGCTTGAAAAATTGTTAAAATAATCGAACTATTTGGCTTGGTTTTCGTAATTTCAAAAACAATTGAATGCGATTTGAAATAGGTCGCTCAAATTTTTTTTTATGAAATTACAACACCTATTTTCCTTAATATTATTTTTTGTATTCTCTTTTAGTTTTTCTCAAACTAAAAAACATTCAACCAAACCTGGAGATACCTTAAACAAGGAGGCTTTTATTAATACAGTTGAACAAAGTTTAAAGCTCTATTACAAGGACATGGCGGATAAATATAATTCAACTCATATTTCCAATTCACTGAATTCTGAATCTGGCGATATTCCAACATTTAGTGATGAAGTTTACTGTGAAAGATTAGAAACATTGAATGATATGAGTCCATTTCATTTAGATTGTAATCCAATAACCTTGTCAGTGCTGAAGAATTGGGGGGAGAAAAAGCGTTCTTTTATTAAAATTGTCTTAGGTAGATCAAGCCAATTTTTTCCAATGTACGAAGCAAAGCTTGCTGAATATGGTCTTCCTCTAGAACTTAAATATTTATCAGTTATTGAAAGCGGTTTAAACCCTCAAATTAAATCTCGCGCAGGTGCTTTAGGTCTATGGCAATTTATGTACGCTACCGGTCAATATTATGGGCTCAAAGAAAATTCATACATTGATGAGCGTATGGATCCGGAAAAAGAAACGGACGCAGCATGTCGTTTTTTAAAACAATTGTACGATATCTATGGTGATTGGAATTTAGCATTGGCGGCATATAACGCTGGGCCAGGAAATGTAAATAAAGCTATAAGAAAATCAGGAAATAAAAAAACATATTGGGAAGTCAGACCATTTCTTCCAACCGAAACTCAAGGATATGTACCAGGCTTCATTGCTGCAGTTTATTATATGAATTATTATAAAGAGCATAATATTAAACCTGCCGAAACTAAAACAAACTTTTTAACGCTTGATACGCTTTGTTTGCCCAAGGCTGTTCACATGGCGACTATTTCTAAATTGATGGACTGGAAACTAGACGAGATCAAAGAATTAAATCCAATTTACAAAACAGCCTTCGTCCCAAAAGCTAATCCTGCAAGTTGTATTTATGGCCCATCTGATATTATTAGTAAACTTGCAGGATTGCAGGATAGCCTTTTTGCATTAGAAGAATCTATATATTTTCCTAAAAAGCCAGTTCCGGTAGTAATTCCGGTTGACACAACAAAAGCAAATGATTCAACTCTTGCTCAAATAAAAGATATTATACACAGTGTAAAACTGGGTGAAACAGTAAAAACTATTGCACTGAAGTATAATGTGAACACGGAAGATATCATGAAATGGAACCAACTTTCAACTGCAACATTAGCCGTTGGTCAAATTCTTAAAATTCAACAGCAAAAAGTATCCACTCCAGCAACGAATAATACAAATAACCAAACTCCGACGAATTCAACACCCAAACCGAACACCACAAACACAACGAATACGAATCAAAACAAACCGACCAATACGGTTAATACAACAAAACCGACTAATACGAAACCAACAAATCCAAAGCCGACAACCACTAAACCTGCAGAAACAAAAAAATATTATTCAGTTAAAAAAGGAGACACATTTACGCGCGTAGCGACCAATCACGGATTAACAGTTCCTCAACTAAAAGCTTTGAACCCAGGCGTAAATTCTGGTACAATTTATATAGGTCAAAAACTAAGAGTTAAATGAAACCGATAATATTTTTTCTTGCTGTTTGCATATTCTGCGGCTGTAATTCTGTTTCCAAAAAATACAATTCTACCGGATTAGCAGTAACTGGAAAAGTAGGAGAAATTTTAGTAGTGTGTGATAAGGAAATTTGGGATTCTGAAATACATCAATATTTAGATTCAAATTTGACTCAATTTATAATGCCTTATTTTCCAGATGTAACCACATTTGAATTAACCCAAAGAAGTGAAAAAAAATTTATTGATGCAATTAAACGACATCGAAACACGTTGATACTAAAAATAGATGCTAATTATACGGGTGAAAAAGCTAAAATTGAAAAAAAATATCATGTTTGGGCATCAGATCAATTACTTATTGAGGTTATCGCCAAAGATTACAATCAACTTGTTGAAGTGTGCAAAAACGGAATGAGCGAAGTACATTCAGCCTTTGATGAATATGAATGGAAAAGAATAGTTCACAATTTAAATTACAATAACAGCCCAACCTTTTCTGCTATAGAATCCAATTTTGGAATAAAAATAAAGCTTCCTGAGGGTTCTAAAAATATATGGAAAAGCGATAATTTTTACCGAATTGAATTCCCATCAGGTTCTAAACCTATAGAATTCCAAGGTACAGGTACTCAAGACCCAGGTACCATTTTTTCAGGGATTTCTATTTATCAATATAATTATTCTGACTCGTCGCAATTTGAATTAAAAAAGTTGTTACAAGATCGTGATACCATGTTTCGATATAATGTTCCGCATGAAATAGATGGTATGTATATGGGAACACAATACGTAAAATCAGTCTATCCCATAATTGAGCGAACTAAAAACGCAACAGGTTCAATATCAGGATTTGAAATGAGGGGAATGTTTGAATTTAAGCATCCATCAATCAAAGGAACCGGTGGTGCTTTTTGGGCTTTTCACTTCATTCATCCAAAAAGAAAAAAAATCATTTGTATCAGTGGATATGTAGATGCACCAGCAACAACTAGTTGGACTCATTCACTGAGAGAAATTCAAGCAGTTTGGAAAAGCGTTGAATTAATCAATTAAAATG
>JBIIHD010000131.1:0-4826 GCA_044236095.1 Crocinitomicaceae bacterium
TCTAATTATCATTCATTGGGAGACATTGTTATTCAAGAAACCAATTCTGCTGATTTTTCAGTCGGTACAACGGTTGCATTTCATATTCCAGCACCATTGAATTTTGAATTTCAACCGGGATTAGGATCGGCAGTAGCTGCAAACGGTGGGAATATTTCATCAGTTGTGATTTCAGTTTCAGCATTGAATGTTATCGTTCAATACAATTGTAACAATACAACAAAGTTAGATAAGCTTACTATTAGCGGATTGAATATCAGAGCAATAAATGGAAATGGATCATCCGCAATGAGAAGGAACGGAGGAAATGCAGTAATTAATGGAATGTCCAATAATACACTAGTTACAAATACACTGATTTCAACGCCAATATCCGGAAGTTTGTACAGAACTGTATCGTATATTTCAGGTGTTTTAGATTGGAACCAGGCAAGCACTTGGGAATGTGGGGTTATTCCACCCAATGATGGCACTGCTGATGTCTATATTCGAGCGAATAATGGTATTTTTTCTGCAGGGAATGTGGTCACTTTTTCAGGAATTACAACCATCAAATCCATTCAAATTGAATCCGGAGCTAATCTTTCTCCTGCAATAGGGTCAGGTCATATTTTTACTGTTCTCGGAAATTTCACCATTCAAAACAATGCTTTTCTGAGACAACGTAATTGGATTCAGAATGGACTAAATACAATAAAGATTGGAGGAGATTTTCTAAACAACGGTATGATGATAACTGACGGATCGAATAATGCCTACGATTTATCTATCGAGATGAACGGCAATCAGTTACAAAATATCTATGGATCTGGAATTTATCGCATGATTGGAAATGGATCGTCAACCAGCCAGCTGATTATTTCCAATCCAAACGGAGTGACATTGAAATCTAATTTCATTACCAATGGTATTTTTGGAGATCCCGGACAAGTTTTAATAAACGGAAATTTAATTTTTAATACAGATTTAATTCAGTTCTCAGGAACAGGAAGCCTTCAATTAAATGGTAAAGTGACACTTCGCGCAACCTCCTTTAATGGAAACTGTGCCATGTCAGGGTTGAAAGTCATTGCTAATTCAAGTACCGTAGAATTTACTCACCCCAACTCATCGATTTTATTTACCAATATTCCAACATTGAGTTTAAATAATTTAGAGGTAACAACAGGAGCCAATGGTGCTTTAAATTTAGGTGCAAATGTCACGGTTAACAGTTCTTTAGTAATGAATTCAGGAACAATTCTAACAGGCCTTAATATACTTGAATTAGGAAGTTCATTGGTTAGTAAAGGAAATCTAATCTATTCTTCAGGAATGATAAACGGAAATTTTAAACGATGGTTCAGCGGAACGAATACAGGTAATTCAAGCGGATTATTTCCTTTGTCAGATATAACCGGTAATAACCAACGATTCGTATTGGTTGAATACCTCGAAAATACTGATGGAGGTTCATTGCTTGTTTCTTGGATTGAGAATCCGATGGGGAATTCTTTCACGAATGAACCTATTCTAACGGGATGCGGAGGGAATTTCGTAATTACAAAAACTGCGTCCGGATATTGGAACATAAATCCTGCAAATGGAATTCTCACAAGCGAACAGAAAAAATATAAAATCACCCTGAAAGCAAATGGGTTGAACGATTTTATCAATGATTGTCATATCACAGCAGTAAAAAAAGAAGGAAATGGAAATTGGATACAATCTGGACTTCACCTTGATAACATTGGAAATGCAACTAATCCTCATCTACAGAGAATTGAAGCAACAGGTTGGAGTAATTGGGGCTTTGCTGGAGATGAACAACCTTTACCTGTGGAATTAATCGATTTTTCATGCAAGAAAACACATGACAAAATCCGTATTTATTGGACAACCGTTTCGGAATTTAATAGTATGTCGTTTGAATTATTTCGATCCAAAGATGGCGAGAATTGGCAATTCGTACAAAAACAAGATGCTGCCGGAATTAGCAATGAAAAAATTGATTATTTTGCAATAGATACTTTTCGAAATTACAATCCATATTATCTTTTAAAACAAATCGATAATGATGGCAAATACATTAATTATGGACCAATTAATCTGGATGAAATCCACATGGAATTTCTTCAATTCTTTGTCTCGCCAAACCCAAGTTCATCCAATTTAACCCTACATATAATTAGCCCATTTTTATCAGAAAAAACAAATTTTGTCATTCGAGATTTTACAAGCAGAATTGTCCACTCAGAGTCACTCAACTTAAAAACCGGGTTCAATGAATTCGTCATTTACACAGAAAACTTGGATTCAGGTATTTATTTTCTTTCGCTTTCCGGTACTACAACAAACTCAAATATTCTAAAACATTTTATCATAAAGGATGAGTAAAAATGCCTAATTTTAAAGCGTGAAAACAACTGTTTATTTCATTAAACCTATTCTGTTATTCTTACTTTTTTGGATTTTGAATTTTCAATTTGAGCGGATTGTTTTCTTGTTCGTTCATGGGTCAAAATTCAGCGATATAAGTTTTTGGGAAATCTTTGGTGTTTTTTACCAATCATTGAGGCTAGATCTAGCAACAGCGGCATTTCTATCCTTTATTCCCATTTTAGTCTGGTTATTTTGGTCTTATGTTCGCACCAAAGCGGCACGGCACATTTTTACTAGTGTGTTTTTTGTTGAAATTATTTTGGTTTCGCTTATTCATAGTGGAGAAATCAATGTTTATCACGAGTGGAATCACAAGCTAACTTCTCGCGTATTTATGCACTTGGGTAATCCGGATGAAGTTTTTCGAACGGCTGAGTGGGCTTCGCAACTTTTATTTTTCTTTTTAGTCATTCTCGAAATCGCTTTCGGTTGGGTCGTTTTTCGATGGTTTAAATTCAAAGCCATTGATTTAGAGAAAAAATGGATCATATTACCGGCAGGATTGGTCTATACCGCAGTGTGTTTTGTTTTTGCCCGAGGAGGAATTCAGCAAATTCCAATCAATGTTGATTCTGCATATTTTTCCAAAAATTCTAGAGTCAATGATTTATCAATAAATTCAACCTACTATTTTGCAAACAGCTATTTGCTTTTCAAAAGAAACGACCTTGAAAATCACCTTCCCAAGTTAGAGTTGCAAAAAGCATTAACAATTGCTAATGGATTGTATACATTTGAAAGAAATCACAACAATTACATTTTAGAAGATTCAAAGCCTAACGTTGTTTTTGTAATTATGGAAAGTTGGTCTGCATCCACTGTTGGTTGTATGAGTGAGACAAAAGGAATTACTCCCAATTTTGATCGATTGGCATCAGAAGGATTTTTATTTCAAAATATTTACGCCACGAATACAACTTCTGAAATTGGAAATACGAGTATTTTCTCCGGATACCCTGCTTTGCCTGAAATTGCAATTTCATTGGAACCAGAGAAAAATCGAAAATTACCATCCATCAATCAGGTATTGAAGAAATCAGGCTATTCGTCCCATTATCTTTTTAGCGGTGATTTAAAATATGGGAATATTCAAGGATATTTAACCGAGCATGAATTTGATGAATTAGCCGACGAAAAGGATTTTCCATCCAATCTCACAAAAGGGAAGTTAAATTATTACGATGAAGACTTGTATGATTTGTTTCTAAAGAAAATTAATAACTCAAAGGAACCTTTCATGCATTGTGCTTTCACAGGTAGCACTCATTCACCATTTGATTACCCCAAAAGACCGGGATGGGAAAAATGGAAAGGTGCAGAAAGTGCTTACATGAACTCGGTATATTATGCTGATCAAGCAATTGGAAATTTCATCGAAAAGGCGAAAAAACAAGCTTGGTATAAAAATACAATTTTCGTTTTTGTGGCTGATCACGGACATCATTCACATACGATTTCCAGTCCGAATCAATCGCTGTTTTTCAGAATTCCAATGCTCATATTTGGTGAGCCATTGAAACAAGAATTCAGAGGCAAAGAATGCAAAACTATCGGTTCACAATCAGATATTTCAGCAACATTACTTCATCAATTGAGATATAATTCTAGTCAATTTAAATTCAGCAAAGACTTGTTGAGTACTGATGTACAATCTTTCGCTTTTCACGCAACTATTCGAGGCTATGGATTTATTTCCGAAAAAGGTTCTTTTGTTTATAATTTAGATGCAAAAAATTATCTCGAAAATAAATTCAATTCTACAGATTTCAACTCCGAAAAATTAAAATCGGACGCGCTTTTCCTAGCCTATTATAATTTCTTCAAGTCTCTTTAGAAAATCATTTTCCTTTACTATTTTTTTGCTTAATGCAATAAGCGTTTTTTATTATATTTAATCACTTAATATAGCTTTTTTAATTTAAAATGAATTTTATAATAATAATTTATTCGTATTTTTGAATTTTATAATAAGCAAATGGAATCCTTAATAGAACGATATCGGAAAAAACTCGCGTTAGTACAAGTAGATTTTATTAGAAGTATTTTTCACAAAATAGACTGGACGGATCGTTTAATAGGACTTCGAGGACCGAGGGGAATTGGAAAAACAACCATTCTAATGCAATACCTAAAACTACATCATGAAAATGATGAAAGCGCATTGTATATTTCCCTTGACAACATTTGGTTTAGCGAACAAAACCTAGTTGATTTTGTGGATGACTTCGTGAAACGTGGAGGAAAAAAATTATTTATCGATGAAATTCATAAATACCCTAATTGGGCACAAGAACTTAAAAATATTTACGACGATTTCCCGGAAGTAAGTGTTGTTTTTACAGGATCATCGTTGTTAGAGATTTTAAATGCAAGGGCCGATTTGAGCCGAAGAGCTGTTATGTATT
>JBIIHD010000132.1:0-4787 GCA_044236095.1 Crocinitomicaceae bacterium
TTAAAATTCCTTTTTGAAATGTAGATCGCACCTTAAAATGATGAGTTGGAAAAATTGAAATGGTTGAAGGTAAAACTGTTAATGCATATTGTGGGGCAAATTCTAAATCCTTCCAAATCAATTTCGCAAAAACTTGAAATCTAAAAGCTTGAATCTGGCTATATATAGAGTTAGACCATGAAGTGCCGTCAAAAATATAGGGGTTCCTCATGAATAAATGAGTTGCTTGACCCGAAATATCATGCCTGTATTTATGCCAAATTACTTGAAAATCTATTTTACTTTTTAATTGTAAATCATAGGTTGATAATTGATAATTTGTATTGTTTGAAAAATAATGTCTTTGAAGCAAATCGGGCCAACTATTTTCTAAATTCCAATTCGATTTCAATTCGAAATTTCTCATGTTCTTTGAAAACATTAATTGATTTTTCCAACTTGATCCATTTCCCAGAAAAACAAGATCGAATTTTTGATTTAGACTCATTAATTTAGAATGCCAAACAAAAGATTCATTGATTCCTAACTCAATAGTATCCCGGTAAATTAAGCCATTTCTGAAATTCCAGAAGCGTTGAATAAGGCCTGACTTTAAAATCCAATTTGATTTTTTTGAGAAGAAACCGATTTCATTTTCTTGTGTGCTTATCTGCAATTGATCACGTGTTTCGAAACTATCAACGAATATTGAAGAGTATTGTGATGCCAAATCACCTGTTTCCAAGTACAATCTGTTTTTGGAATCAAAACTATTTGTTAAGTAAATTCCTTTTTTGAGAGAATCACTCCGGCTGATATTAAAAAAAGTACTCAAATCAACGGAAACGTTTTTTCTCAACGATTTTGCATCTTCTTTCTGAACAGGAATTAACTCAAGAGGATAATCCAACGATAAACTATCATTTACAACTCCTCCATTCCATTCAAAAGATCGAGAATAAAATTGGGAAGTTAAAAGAGATTGAATATTTTTCCATTGTTTTTGTAGCTTAAAATCAAGTAATTGATTTTTCATTCCTGAATTACGCAAAATCCCGTTGGTTTGAAAATTAGTAAAATCAACATTGATAATGCAATTGTTCTGAAATGCCTGAGTATATTGAAATTTGGCATGCTGAAAACCAGACGAACCAAAGGAATATGCAAATCCTAAATGCGGTAAAGAAGAGTATCGCAAGACCTTAAATTTAACCTCATCTTGAAATGGTTTTCCAAAATACAAACTATTTATCGGATCAAATAGAAATGGATTTTGCGTAGATAGACCAAATGAACTCATTGAATTACCTGAAATTAAATCAACTTCGTTTAATTTAGTCGAAATAGAATGTGATGATTTTAATGTGTCAATTTGAACTAATTGAATTAATTTCTCTTGACTGTAGCTTTTAAGGCTAATTCCTAAAAAAAAATAAAGTAATAAGTACAGAAAACGTTTTATTTTCACTTAGAACAGTTCAAATGTTGCAACAAACATAACAAAAAAAGGGGCATTCAGCCCCTCAATATTAAATTATATCAAAAACTTAAAGACCGTTTACATGCAATTGTAAACCAGACTTTAAGTTACCTGCTTTGTTTTTATGGATGATATTTTTCTTCGCTAACTTATCCAACATACCAACAACAGTAGAAAGTAACGTTTCGGCTTCCTTTTTATCTTTCAAGCCTCGCAACTTCTTAACAGCATTACGAGCTGTTTTGTGCTGATATTTATTTAATAGTCTTTTAGACTCATTCGAGCGAATTCTTTTAAGAGCGGATTTATGGTTTGCCATTTTAACAATTGTTATTTAACATTTCTACTGTAGCCCATAGGAGAATCGAACTCCTGTTTCCAGGATGAAAACCTGGCGTCCTAACCACTAGACGAATGGGCCAAATTACTTTGGTAGCCCATAGGAGAATCGAACTCCTGTTTCCAGGATGAAAACCTGGCGTCCTAACCACTAGACGAATGGGCCAATATAAAAAATCCCAAAAAATTGGGATTGCAAATATACGTGTTTTTTCTATTAGAGCAAATATTGAAAATGATTTTTTTCAAACTAAAAACTAATTTCTTCAGGCATCGCCATTTTCTGGTTTGAAACCCATTCTTTTTCCTGTTTTAATTTTCAAACTATCACTAATTTCTTGAACTTGAGCAACTGATATTTCTTCCAAAAATTCATACGGCGGCATAAATAAATCAAATTGAAGGGCAAAAGCAAATGAAAGTTGGATTAAGAGTCGCATATAGTTTTCATTTAAAATAAGATGCTCTGGATCTTTAAACAAAAATCCTAATTGGCCCTTCCCTTCTACCATGAAGTGTTGTTCATGATTTACCATAATTCGGGCAATCATGTTTCCTCTATCATCATATCTATTTCTTAAATAGGACTCTGCAAGGAAATTATATACATGAATTACAGCAAAATAGCCGTTGTTTTCATTGGTTGCAAAGTACTGTGTTCCCCACAAAGGATTATAGTCAGGTAATTTAAAAATATTCGTGTGCAAATGAAAAACAAGCATATCACTACCTACAAATACTATGATTTCAAATTTACCTCGGTCTTCAAAACTTAAGCGAATACGTTCATCATTAATTAATTCGCGAAGTATCTCCAATTCACTTTTGATAATTGATTTAAACTCTTCGAATAACTTTTCAGAATCATCCGCTACATCTTGTTTTAGAGCAGATTTATTGGAAAGCAGTTGATAAATTATTTCTCGATTATTCTGCAGTGAATCAAGTTTTTCATCTTCAGGCTTTTGTTTTTTTGACTTACTCATATTTTAGTTTTCTTTCTATATAATCAATTAAACTATGAATCACTTTAATATGAATCTCTTGTGCACGATCCGCATAATCGCTTTTTGGTGCTCGAATTTCGACATCGCACAAGCTAGCCATTTTGCCTCCATCTTTACCAGTTAATCCAATTACTTTGATTCCATTTTCTTTGGCTGCTAATATGCCGTTGATTACATTTTCTGAATTTCCTGATGTTGAAATTGCTAAAAGAACATCGCCTTTATTTCCCATTCCATCGATAAATCTCGAAAAAACATGAGAATATCCATAATCATTAGACACGCATGATAAATAACCAGGATCAGAAATGGCTAATGCAGGAATTGCTTTTCGATTTTCCCTGTAACGACCTGTTAATTCCTCAGCAAAATGCATAGCATCACACATGGAGCCACCATTACCACAGCTAAATATCCTACCCCCTTTGTTCAAAGATGAAACCATTAATTTTCCAGCCGCTTCAATTTTTTGAATAGCATCAGATTGAATAAATTCTCTAAGAATTTTCTCTGCCTCTATAAAATGTTTTTCAATAGCCTTATCCGACATGAATTATAAATAAATTAATGCTGGTGACCGTGTTCACCGTGCACATGACCGTGATCAATTTCGTCTGAGGTAGCTTCTCGTACATCCAAAACCTCAACATCAAAATGTAAATCAGTGCCCGCCAGTGGGTGATTAAAATCCATCTTAATATGCTCTTCCGTAATCTCCATGATTTTCCCTCTTAAATGATTCCCTTCATTATCTGACATAGGAACCATTGCACCAATGAAGAAAAATTCCGTATCGACTTTTCCGTCCTCTCCATGAAAAATATTTGCTGGAATCATTGCAACTTGTTCTGCCTCATGAATACCGTAAGCATTTTCTGCAGTAATTGAAAACGAAACTCTATCTCCTTTTAATTTACCTGATAGCTGTTGTTCAAACTCAGGAATCATAGACTGAACACCATACAAGAACACAAGAGGATTCTCGTTGGTTGTCTCCTCAATTTTTTCTCCTGTTTTGTGATTGGTAAGCGTGTAATTCAAGGAAACTACACTATTTTCAATAATTTGCATTTCATATATTTTAGTAAGACAAAGCTAAGCAATAAAACTTTGGCAGACTAAAATTTAACTAAAATTCGAAGATAGTTATAACTACATTTTAATAATTATAAACTCAGTTCTTCTGTTTTTTTGATGCTCCTCTTCTGAACAAGTGGATTTAACAGTGCCTTCACATGGGCAATTTGATAATAGCTTACTTTCACCGTAACCCTTTCCATAAATTCGTTCAGGATTTGTGATTTTCTTTTTAATATATTCAGCTGATGCCTTTGCTCGATTATCCGACAAAGTTTCATTTTGTTGAATGGTTCCTCGACAGTCAGTGTGTGATCCCAACTCAACAACCATAGTAGGATATTCATTCATGATCCTAACAATTTTATCTAATTCGAGTGAAGCATCTGTTCGAATATTGAATTTATTCCGGTCAAAATAAATTGGTTTAATATCAATTAATTTTGCCAAATCCCCACCAACTTCTACTTTATTTAAAGAAACATCCAAATTTTCATGCACATTAATCACACCAGTAGCTGAGATTAATTTTGAGAAATCGGCTGTTTTTGTCAAATAACCGTCTTTTTTCAAGGTAATCGTATAATTCAACGTTTCATTAACTTTTACGTTTTCAAGAGCCTTGCTGAAATCTCCAGTTTCAGCTGTTATACCATCATAAATGATTTTTCCCGATACCTTATCAGTAATAGTCACCTTAACATCGGGAAGAATCAATTTTGTTTTATTATCTGTAATCAATCCATACAACGAAACGCCTTCTAGTTTATCTAATTTCACTTGAGTTTGAATCGTTGAAGAAGTACTATTTTTTGTTGAAATATTCGTTAAATTGTCCGTATAATCATTTTTACTTGCTGACACAATGTAATCTTTATTCGGTTCCAAATCAAAAGTATATTGAC
>JBIIHD010000133.1:0-4783 GCA_044236095.1 Crocinitomicaceae bacterium
TATTTTGGAGCGTAGTGTAAATGGTAAAAACTTAGTGTATTTCGATAATGGTGCTACTTCTCAAAAGCCTCAGTCCGTAATCGATGCAATTCATACTTATTACTCTTTTGAGAATGCGAATATTCATCGAGGAGTTCATTTTTTAAGTCAAGAGGCCACAGCAAAGTATGAGCTGGCTAGAGAAACAATTCGAAAATATATTCACGCCAAAGAATCATGTGAAATAATTTTCACTAAAGGAACTACGGATTCAATAAATCTAGTTGCTTTTTCTTTCGGGGAGACCTTGAAAAAAGGCGATGAAATTCTCATTTCTTATATGGAACATCACTCTAATATTGTTCCTTGGCAAATGCTTTGTGAGCGGAAGGAGCTTGTGCTAAAAGTGATTCCAATACACGAAAATGGTGAATTGAATATGGAGGTCTTTGAATCATTACTTTCTGAAAAAACCAAATTACTTTCAATTACACATGTTTCAAATACCTTAGGAACGATTAATCCAATAGAAAAATTGATTAAACAAGCTCATTCTGTTGGAGCTAAAGTTTTAATCGATGGTGCGCAGAGCATACAGCACTTTCCGATTAATGTTCAGGAATTGGATTGTGATTTTTTTGCTTTTTCAGGACATAAAGTTTTTGGACCAACGGGTGTAGGAGTTTTGTTTGGTAAAAAAGAAATACTAGATTCTATTCCTCCCTATCAAGGAGGGGGAGATATGATTTCAAAAGTTACTTTTGAAAAAACAACATACAATGAATTGCCTCATAAATTTGAAGCAGGAACACCTCATATTTCGGGGGGTATTGCACTGGGAAAGGCATTTGATTTTTTGAATAGTTTGAATTTGAAGGATGTTATTGAGTATGAGCATCATTTACTGAAATACGCTGAGGAACAACTTTCTCAAATCGATGGGCTTCGAATTATTGGGACTTCAAAAAATAAGGCAAGTGTTGTTTCATTTGTTATTGATGGAGTGCATCCATTCGATATTGGAACACTATTAGATAAACAAGGAATTGCAGTCAGAACAGGTCATCATTGTACCCAACCCTTAATGGATCTCTATCAAATTCCCGGAACGGTTCGAGCCTCATTTGCAATGTATAATACATTAGAGGAAATTGATTTATTTATTCTGGCGTTGAATCGTTCACTTACAATGCTGAGGTAATGAGAGATGCCATTGTTTTTTACGATGGAGATTGTGGATTGTGCAACTATGTGGTTCAATTTATTCTAAAAAATGAGCGTAATGAGGAGCTTTCGTTTTGCTCGCTTCAAAGTGAATTTGCTCAAGAATTATTAAGACAGAAAGGATACAATGCTCGTAAATTAAATACACTCTATTTTGTTTTGCAATCGCATGTATATACAAAGACAGGTGCCGCAATTCACCTGATTCGATTTCTAAAACCGAAGTGGTGGCTCTTGATGGTGTTTTGGTTCATCCCTTGGTTTATTCGAGATCTGTTTTACGATTTCGTGGCGAGAATTCGGAAAAAGTTGATTCCAAATGTTTGTATCATTGAAAAGCGAAATTCTACTCGTTTTATTGCTTAATCCAGTGACATTTCATCGATTATTTCCTTGAGATCTGGAAATTCTAAGACTAAATTTTCTTTTTTCGCCATTTCGAAATCCTGAAAATCAAATCCGGGTGAGACAGTGCAACTCACCAAACCAAATCCTTTTCCTTGTAGTAGTCGAGAACCAAACCAAGTATTGGCGGGAATCATAGCCTGAGCTTGTTGACCAGCTAAAAAATCATTTCCTAAAATCGTCCGTTTGAGAATTCCATTTTCGATTGACAGTATTTCCAAAGGTTCGCCTTGATGAAAAAACCAAAGCTCATCGGATTTGATGCGGTGAAAGTGAGATTTATTCTGGTTTTCGAGCAAAAAATAAATGGCAGTTGATTGATTTCTCGCATTTCCTTCGGAATTTACGGTTAGTGATGTGCTTCGATAGGTTTCATTGTAATAACCTCCTTCAGGGTGAGGTTTCATATTCAAATGCCGGATAATGCTTTCTGCCTCCATTTTTAGTCAAGTAATGATCGTAATTCAGTTAGATCAGTCACTTTTTTACCATTGCCATTTTGCTGATAACCGGCTATGAGATTAGTTAACATTCTTCTAATAATGGCTGTATTGGAGCATGGTTCGAAAAATTCTCTGCTGTGCGGAACGTTTAAATTAGATAAAAATTCTTTGATTTCACTGGAATCGAAAATGGTACCCTTAGCATAAGTATTTATGTAAAACAATACACCAAATTCGTTTTCTTGGTCGTTTGAGGCATGTACGCCGTTGGTATCCATGTGAGCCAAAACAAAATGATTGGGTAGGTTCACACCATAAATTGGTAAATCAAGTGATTGTGCAATAACGCTGTAAATCAAACTCAAGCTCAAAGGATTTCCTTTGCGCGACTCTAAAACTTGATTTATAAAAGAATTAGAGGGCGATAAAAAATCATCTTTATCTCCTTCAAAAAGGTGGTGTGCAAAGAAGATTTTATTAAAAATCTTTACTTTCTCAAAAGCAGTTTGGTTGTCGTTAAGCTCTAGCCAAATATCTCGACGAATATTTTGAATCGAATTTAATATTTCAGTCTCATCGAGATCATTAAACTGATATTTCGTAACGATACATGCTCCTTTGATCAAATCTTTTTCAGGAGATTCAAGCCAGTTTTTCAGCTCTTTTTTTATCTCTTCAAATTGTATTTCTTGAATTATTAGATCAATTCTTTCGTGATGTTTATTTCCAAAAAGATCAGTTTCCCATGTGCTTTCAAGATAGGGAATTGCTGTGGAGCCACATTTTATTAATTCCCCTCTCACATGTTCATATATCTGATCATCAGGATCATCAACTAAACTGACTAAGGCTTGTATCGAAGAGCTTTGCATCATAAATCGATTCAAATTTACGAGCAGTTACAATTTGAATTTAATTGTTTTTAAAATGTTTATCCATAAAAATTTGTTAATTATGAATTAGTTTCTTTGTAAAATGTAACCTTAACAAGGCATTTGCGTTAATCTGAATCAGGATCTAAATTAACAGCTACAGGTTAAATTAGGAGAAGAGGTCAGCGATGGCCTCTTTTTTTTATATTTGTTGAAATTTAAATCATGATTCAAATCGTAAAATTGATTTCCTTGTCTTCTTTGTTGATACTTTTTAGCTCTTGTTGCACGCAAAAAGAATTGGTTCAAGCTGATTCATTAAATTGTCAAGGAATTGTTCATCTTTCAGAAAACGGATGTCCATTTTATGTTGAAATTACTAGTTCAACACAAGATGGAATATCAGTTGGAGGTAAAATTTATCCAGTTGAATTAAAAGATAATTACAAGAAAAAAGGATTAAAACTGAAGTTTAATGCTACTGTAAGCAGAGCTCCTTCTCCGATTGATTGCGCCGTAGATGGAGTTGCTATTTTAACGGATATTGTTGTTGTACCCTAAATACTTTTTCATTAAATCAAGGGCATTTTGATTTTCTAGACTACTCATAGCACTTTTTATTTTTTCCTTTTCACGTCTTGTCAAATGCCACGATAAAGAAATTCGATCATCAACACTTTCACGTAGGTTGAATGTTACAATATCGACAGGAAATTCGAAACTGGTTTTAGAAAGTTCCATTAATTGTTCTTGATCGTAATCTTGCGTTCGATCAAAGTTATCCATCATGTTACTAAAAGGAACTTTGAGTTTGTCAATCAGTGTTATTTTATTAACTTTTTGCTTATTTAAAATTCGTTTGGTATCCCTCATTTCAACAATAATCACTCCCGAAGTATTTTCTTGAATCCAATTTTTTAAGGCAAACAGATATTCTATCGTCACTTTACCGCCGTAATTATCTCTCAATCCTGCATCCATTATATGTGTTTCTGGTGTGGTTGGTAACGATACCATCGGCATTATAAACGGAAATGTTGCATTGGCCCTTAATAACGACGAAAACCTCAATTGACTGGGGTCGTTGTTTCGGAAGAAACTTTGAAAATCAATGTTTTCATAAGTCGTATGTTTTTCTGTCGAATGTGTTAAAAAGTTTAGCGATTGAGCTGAAATTAATAATCTACGACCGTCATTTACAATTGTGGGACTAAAAATCATCATTGGAATTTCTGATTTTTTCTCAAGTGATGTATAATATCCAAGCGAGTGATTCATTAAGTTCTGTGTATTCTCATGCAATTGCTCCTCAAAAGCTACACCCCGCTCTCGCGCATAGGTTCGGTCGTTATACGATGTAGTTTGGTAACGCATTAAAAGATCGCTAGTTGATGTGGTAAAAGATAATTTGTTCAGCATATCTAGAGCAATTAAATCACCAAATGATCTCTCCTTGGATAATGTTCCATTGTTTTTCCGATGTCTCACCTCTCTGTAAAAGGCTGCTCCGATCATACCACCGGAAGCCCCTGAAATTAAATGTGTTTTATTACTAAATTCTCCTGCTAATTCTTGATCAAATTTCTCCATTAATAAATAGGTCCAATAGGCACTTCTAGACCCACCACCTGAGGTATTGACAATGATTAATTTAGGTTTTTCTTCCCTCTGTTTTTGCTTCCACGTATTTAGGATATCAACAATATTTTGGAGGGATGATTTTTTTGACTGATCCGTGCAATTTGCTTGAATATTTTTGAATGAATAGGGTGTTTTTTGCTTTGAATCATAATTTATTCCGAGCAAGTAACTCCCATATTTGAAATAGGGTGTATATGCACTCATGAAATTCAAAAAGAC
>JBIIHD010000134.1:0-4782 GCA_044236095.1 Crocinitomicaceae bacterium
GGAACTGTTCAATTTGGTGTATTATCGAAATATAAAACTTATTTACCACGTTTGAAAAAGAGTCTAGATGAAAATGCACTTTGCATGTCTGAACTAGAAGTGGCTGGCAGTATTGGCGGTTCTGAATATGATGCAATTAAGGCTGAAAGTTTCTTGAAGAATATGGAAAACAACATTACGATACTGAAAAACTTGGAGACAGAGTTGCCTAATTTTAATTAAACAAAGAACAAATTGGACTCCTGAAACCATTAAACGGCGCGGTAACCGAAAGGCGATATGAGTAGGTTATAATTTTAAAGGTATTTTAAGAATGAAAAAATTACTATTAATATCAGTTTTTACTTTACAATCTATTTTTAGTTTTTCGCAAAATGAAGATCATCCTTATGGCACTACATTGGAGGAGTATAATTACGTAACAAAGGGATACGCTGTTCAAATAGAACAAGGTTTAGATATGAAAGCTGGTTATGAATTTGCGACATTTTTAAATGGTTACGGTGAATATGGTGCGTCCTCAATCCTACTCGGTGATGGTACATCAATTAGAGTTGAATTAGAATTGTTGATGAATAACTCTAAGCCTTTTCCAGAAAGGGCTGTAATGGTAATAATGAACTAAGAAGAAGTAGGATTTAAGCGTTATTTATGTATACCAAACAATTATTCAAACGATCTAATTTGGAATAAGTATATTGATGAAATAAAATATTTTGATAGTAATGATTTACTAGCATTAACTTGGGCTTTATCAAAGTCTAAAGCCGCTGAGGCGCTGTTTTGTTTCCCAGAAAACTCATTAATAAAATTGGTAAATGGGAGTGAAAAAGAAATTCAAAAAATTACGAAAGGTGATACTGTGAGTTCTTATAATTTTGAAAAGCAGACTTTAGAATATGCCGTTGTAGATGAGTTATTAGTTCATTCGAATAGAATGTTTGAAATATCAAAAATTAACATTTCTGTTTCAGATAATCTGACTGCCTCATTAAATGATTTTCTTTCACCGAGTATAACTTTAGAGGCAACAAATAATCACCCCGTATTTACCAATAATGGGATAAAAAACTTCGGGGATTTAGATTGTAACGATAAAATCTATTTCTACTCTAATGATTTGCAAAAAGTTATTCTTTGTAATGTCACTTCCATTGAAAAAAATATCAAAACAATTCTAAAAGTTTATAACCTTAAACTCTTAAATTCAGATAACTTCATTGTTAACGGTACAATAGTAAAAACTAAATAAAATGAAAAAAATACTTTTACCTGTTTACATTATCTTTTTAATTTCCTCTTGTGGGTCTAAATCAGATGATTCTTCTGCAAAGCAAAAAGAACTTGAACTAAAAGCTAAAGAGCTTGAGTTAAAAGAGAAGGAATTAAAGATGAATACATCCCTTGAATCCTCAAAAAATGATGTGCAATCTGAGGAGATAAAATCATCTAATATCTCGAATGAGACAAGTAAGATGCCTTCTCAAATGAATCAACCACGAAAAAAAACTGAAGATGATTTGAGGCTTGAACTATACAATAAGGAATGTTCAAATCCTCTCAAATACCTGTCAGTAGATTATAGTTTAAATTATAAAGTTTTTTCGGGAAAGGATGAGATAAAAGGAAAAATTTATAATTACGCAAGTATTGCAGGATTTAGGGATATTGTTCTTGAAGTTCAATATAAAAGTGAATCGGGAAGTTTATTGAAAACGGATTATTTTGGAGTTGATGATTTCGTTTATGCTGGTGAATCTGTCACATTTAATTTCAAGACATATTCACCCCAAGGAACTAAAATAATTAATGTAAAGGTTTACGAAGCAAAATTCATAATTCAAGTTGCATAAGTTATTTGATGCGAATAAATGGTTAAAATACAAACTGTTTTTTTCTCATCATTACTTATTTGAAATCTAAAGTATTTCGGAAAAAGTTCAATATTTTCTCTTACATGTCCATTCAATCTTGTTACTTCAACGCTGTACAATTCTTTTGGACTCGTTCATTCAACACCTGCATACCTCTAATTGTAAATATTTTAGTTTGTACGATACTTCCTTTATAATTAATCTCATTTCTTTATTTTTAAGCTATGTTAGCGAAAATCACTCTTTCAAAGCAAGATGATAAGTGGAAGAAATCAATGTCTTATCTGATTTTAATTTAGGAGTTAATCTAAATTTTTTGACCAAAATTGATTTAACGAAATAAAGCTCAATTTTTTATTAAATGCTTTTGCAAAATTTCAACCAATAACCCTTGTGGCACATACTTTGTAATTTGGGTTAATCTAAATTTTGAGCCATGAGAACTTTCATTTTTTCAATTTCGCTGCTATTTTCATTACTCGTATTGAGTAGCTCTTCTAATTCTACATTACCAACCGTAGTTAATAATGCATTTGAACCCGGTGAATATTTAAAATATCGGGTAAGTTATGGTGCTCTAGATGCGGGTGAAGTGGTCATGATGGTGAAATCAACTAAAAAAACAATGGCAGGAAGGGAACTAATTCATGTAGAGGGAACCGGAAAAACACTTGGGGGATTTAATTCTTTTTACAGAGTGAACGACAAATACGAAAGCTACATGGATAAAAAAGGTCTTTTCCCTTGGTTTTTCTATCGTCGGGTAAATGAAGGTGGCTATATTATCAATCAAGATTACGTTTTTTATCAGGATAAAATGGTGGTTTCAACAGGCAAGAAAAATGTAACTATTCCAGTAGGTATTCAAGATATGATTTCGTCCTTTTATTATGCTCGCACGATGAATTTTGCCGGTATGAAACCTGGAAAAATCTTTGAATTCAAATGCTTCATGGATGATCAAGTATGGACGTTGAAAACAAAATATGTAGGTGATGAGGTGATTAAAATCAAAGCAGGCAAATTCAAGTGCCATAAGTTCGTTCCTGTTGTTCAAACCGGAAGGGTTTTCAAAAGTGAAAATGATCTAAATTTTTGGATAACAGCCGATGAAAATAAAATCCCAGTGCTTGTGAAAGCAAAAATTCCGGTGGGATATGTAAAACTTCATTTGGTCGACTACAAAGGCTTGAAAAATACGCTATCCAGTAAACAACTTTGATTAGACTATTTTTTCAGATTTAGACTGTTTGAAAATTATTGAATTTAAGTTTAACTTTTTAGACGTATTGTGTTATACTTGTATTCAATTGATAAAATTCTCACTTGTCTATTTCTATCATCAAAACATACAGCCTTTTATATTGTGTAGTATTTTCATTATGCTTCACGAGGGCTCAGCAAAATGATAATTTACTGCCTGTAGAGAGAGCATGTCTTTTTCATATCGTAAAAAAAAGTCCAGCACTAAATTTAAACTTTGGTAGTTTTTTTGAATATTCAGGTCCAACCATTTTACTTTCGGATGGAAAGGTAAATTATGATTCAATTGAACAGATAATAATCAACCGACCAGACTTGTTATTCATTCGCAAAAGTGAAATCTCAAAAGGTCCTCCCGGATTATTGGCAGAATTGGCGAATAAAATGGCCGTACTTGAGTTAAATCGAATCTTATTGGATCGTAGAAATAGTTTTATTCAAAATAAAAGTTTTACTAATCCGAGATACGAAATCTTTGAATCTCATTTTATTAAAGTCCTTCCACCAGCAGCCATTGTTGCAAATGATTCTGTAAAAAAACTAAATAAGGATCTTTATCTTTTTACGGATCCTGCTCTTACATTCGAACGTAAAGTAGAATACCTGAATTCTTTTAAATCCGTCACTGACGAAGATAAACGGGCAATTTTAGATGCGTTTTCATATGCTGTAAATAAGTATTTAGAGGAAAGATGTTATGATATTTACCGATCACTTGGTGGCATCGCTTCAGCATTTCAAAGTCAATTAATTGCTGCAGGTGAAGGCGGTAATACGGCAGGCTTACTCTCAGAGTTTGAAAAAAACATAGCTGGAAAATGGAATAAAGGCTTACCGCGGGCAATTGGTCTATTTCCATATCAGATTCAAAGGTATAACACAAAAAAAATAGAACCGGAAAGAATTGCCTCGATACCCATGGAAACATCGGGGCATTATAGATTAACAAATCTACATTTTGATATTTGGGGTTACAACTATCAAAACCAAACAACTATTGTAATAGAAAAAGGAGATAAAAGCTATGTTTTATTTGGGGCTGGAGACACTAAATTTCTTTCACCTGATTCTTCGTTTTCTGAAGGAGGAACTATTTTAACTGTAATCAATGAATTGGAGAAAAACGATATCGGAAAATTAAAGGAGCGAATTTCAGGCAAAAAAGGAATTGAAGAAAAACTCAATGCGAAAATTGAGAAAAGAGCTCAAGTATATCAAAAGATTCAGCAGGAAGAGAGTAAATACATGGATTTTAATAACGGTAAAATTAAAGTTAAGAAAAGGGCATCTAGAAAAGTACGCAAAGCCAGAAGAAGAGCACTGGACCATTTGAGTGAACAGTCTAATCAGCATTATCAACCTACCATCAAATCGAAAAAAAAGAAACGCGCTAAAAAACAAAATGACCTGTTAGGTTTGTATCGACAATACGAGGAGCTAACGAAAGATATTCAGTATTATGAAAAATTAAGGTATGACGAAAATGAAAAATTGGGTCGATATAACGAAAGATTAGATTTTTATAGATCAGCAGTGGGTACATCCATTTTATCCTACACCATTTCTGATTCAATTTATTATTTTTCAGATTCGAGTACTTTTGACCTCAGGACGCAAGAATTTCAATTTTATCCAACTCTATCAC
>JBIIHD010000135.1:0-4769 GCA_044236095.1 Crocinitomicaceae bacterium
GAGAACGAATTGAAAAATTAGAATGGAAGGAAAAGACACTATAAAAGAATTGTTTAGCCAAAAGTTGGGCAATCATGAAGTTCCGGTGAATCCAGAGCTCTGGTCTTCTATTGCTTCACAAATTCCTGCTGTAACATCAACATCGGTTGCTACAGGTGTTGGTTTAACAACTAAACTTTTAATTGGAATTTCTGTTGCAGCATCACTTGCCACAGGAGTTTATTTCCTTCAAGCTGAAAATAAAAACCAAGATGTAAAGAGAATTCCTGAAACTATTTTGCCATCTGAAGTAAAGCAAACTGGTGAGAAAGATAATAAAATTGAAAATTCATCTGTAGATAATAGTTCTGAAAAAACTTCTGAATCAAAAAAACCAATAGATTCAAAAATCACGGATAATTTCTCAGAAAGCAATACACAAAGTAATGTCATCTCTGGTGTAACAAATCCAGTCAAAAATGAAGAAGATATTATTGTCGAGACTAAATCAAACGTTGAAACAAAAGCAGCCGTTGAAATATGCTCTAAATCAGATGTAAAAGCACAGGAAGATCCAAAGGTTAGTGACAATAAAGTTCATGTTCAGAACGAAAATATCAAGCCAACCGTTCAAACCAATAGTGTGTTAATTCCTAAGGAAAGCTCAATTCAAATTACATTACCGAATGTTTTCACGCCAAATGGTGACGGAGTAAATGATTATTTGGAATTAAAAATTTCTGAAGTTGCTGAATTTAGCGTGGTTATTTTAAATGAGAATGGTCAAGTTATTTTTCAATCTCAAGATCTTTATTTTAGATGGGATGGATTACTGCCGAATGGAGACAAGGCTTCTCGAGGAACTTATGTCTATTATGTCACAGGAAAAGATTCTGAGGGCAATTTGATTTCCAAACACAGCAGATTGACGGTTAGTTATTAATTTTCTGATTTACATTCAGACAATTACAAAATAAAGGTAATCAGGAAACGCAATATAAAGAGTGATGTCGAGATTAAAAACGCCACGTTTACAAACAAATTAAAATCTTCTAGTTTATTTCTAATTTCTAAAAGAAGGTTTTCTTTCTCGTGAATGGTTAAATGAGTAAATTCTTTGTGGCGAGAAATAATGAATTTAGTGGCTTTGCGGTCAAGTTTCTTTGTTATTTGATTGAATTGTAACATTGCGTAAAATTTATACCACAAAGTTGCATTAAGCATGCTAATTCAAATCTGAAAATTTAAATTCCATTTTAATTTTACAAACGATTACGAGGGTTATTCTACGTGTTTTTACGAATGGAGTTTAGGTGTTTTTTTCTCCACAAAGATTTATTTTGATGATTTGATACATGATGTTTGAATCTACATCTAGTGATAAAACATACATGAGTTTTGTCAAAGCAGCTTCTGATGTCATATCGGTACCACTAATTACGCCAACTTTTTGAAAAAAAGAACTCGTTTCATATTTACCTTGTTCAACAGCACCAGAAGAACATTGACTGATATTGACTACTATTCCCCCGGATGAAATGAAATTTTCTATACTCTGCTGAAAAACGGGATCGCTTGATGCATTGCCGGAACCAAAGGTTTCCAAAACTATTGCTTTGAAATTAGTGCAATTAAATAAAGCTTGATAAGCTTCAAATGGCATTCCCGGATATAACTTGATTAACGCAACACGATTCTCAATTTTCTTCCAAAATGTCGTGATTTTTTCTCTTGATCTGAATAGTTTCTCATAATCATAATCAATATGGACTCCTGCAACCGCTAATGGGGGATAGTTGGGCGAACGAAAAGCTTGGAATTGATTTGCCGATGCTTTTGAAGAACGGTTTCCTCGGTATAAAGAATATTCAAAATATACACAAACTTCTTGTACGATTGCTTGATTATATTCATCTTTTTGTGCTGCAATTTCAATTGCAGTAATTAGATTTTCTTTACCATCCGTTCGTATTGTGCCGATGGGTAATTGTGAACCGGTAAGAATAATAGGTTTCTTAATTCCTTGAATTAAAAAACTCAAAGCCGATGCAGTGTATGCCATCGTATCTGATCCATGTAAAATAACAAAACCATCATATTCATTGTAATGATCTTCAATAATTTCTACAAGATTGATCCAATGTGAAGGCGACATCTCGGATGAATCGATGGGTTTGTTTATGCTGATTGAGTCTATATTTACGGCTATTCGATTTAATTCTGGAATCTGATCGTACATGTGTTTGAAGTCAAAACTTTTTAATTCACCGCTAATGGGATCCTTGATCATACCAATGGTTCCACCCGTGTAAATTAATAAGATTGAACTTTTATTTTCCATAGAGCCGAATTACAAGTAAATTTCATCAAGCGCTTCACAGAACAAGTTTGTTGCTTCTTTAAGAATTTCCTCCGTATGGGCTAAGGAAACAAACCCAACCTCATATCCACTAGGACCTAGGTAAACTCCTCTATTCAACAATGCTGCATGCAACTCATTGAACTTTGTCATGTCCGGCTTTATAGAGTTAGCATCTTGAATACGCTTTTTGCCATCAAATGAGAGCCAGAAAATGGATCCAATTTGAACGATTTCAAAATTGTATTCTTTTGATTTGGCATGTTCGTTAATTGCATTAACCATTATTCTAGTTCGCGCTTCTTGATCTTCGTAAAATCCAGGTTGATTACAAACTGTCAATTGGGCAATTCCAGCAGACATAGCTACTGGATTTCCCGATAAAGTTCCCGCTTGATAAACTGGTCCATCTGGTGAAACGAATGACATAATTTCATTTTTTGCTCCGTACGCTCCAACGGGCAATCCACCACCTATAATTTTTCCATAAGTAACAATATCAGGAGTGATTCCATATACTTCAGCTGCCCCGCCAAAAGCTACTCTGAATCCAGAAATAACCTCGTCAAAAATCAACAAAATCCCTAACTCATTGCACCATTCTCTCAAATGCGTTAAGAAAGTCTTGTCTTGTAGAAGTAATCCATTATTCGCAGGTATTGGCTCGATAATGACACAAGCCAATTCCTCTCGATATTGAACCAAGGTTTCGCGTAATTGAGTTAAATCGTTTAAGGGTAACACCAACGTTTCATTTGCCAAAGCTTCTGGCACACCAGCACTAGACGAAGTACCAAGTGTTACTAATCCACTTCCTGCTTTAACTAATAATGCATCAACATGTCCATGATAACACCCTTCAAATTTTAAAATTTTAGATTTTCCTGTTACACCTCGGGCCAAACGTATAGCAGACATTACAGCCTCAGTGCCAGAACTAACAAATCGCAATTTATCAATGAAAGGAATTCGGCCTAGAATCAGTTCGGCTAATTCATTTTCCAATCTGGTAGGAGCACCAAAACTGGCTCCGTTAGCCATCGTTGAAACAACTTTGTTGAAAACGTTAGGATTGTTATGACCTAAAATCAAGGGCCCCCAGCTACAACAAAAGTCAATAAATTGATTGTCATCTTCGTCCCAAATATATGCTCCATCACCTTTTTTGATAAATAACGGAGTGCCACCAACAGACTTAAAAGCTCGTACCGGAGAATTCACTCCGCCAGGGAAATACGTCTTAGATTTTGAAAAAAGTTCTGCTGAAGTAGTTCGATTTATTGTAGTCTTGGTATCCATAATATGTATCTTTGTACCTGTAGAACAAAGTTAATAATATATTGTGCGCAATGACAACCTTTGAAAATTCACTTGCTTTTGCTCAAAAAATGGATGCAAATGATTCATTGAAAGAATTTAGAAATCAATTTCATTTTCCAACTTTTCATGAAAAACCAATTCGTTATTTCACCGGAAATTCGTTGGGACTACAACCGAAAAAAGCATCTCAGTACATCCATGAAGAACTTGAAGCATGGGCAAAATATGGCGTTGAAGGTCATTTTTTAGCTAAGCGACCTTGGTTTTCTTATCATGAGAATTTAACGGGGTTTGCGGCTGAAATCGTAGGAGCAAATCCAATTGAAGTAGTTGTTACCCATTCTCTTACAACGAATTTGCACTTATTAATGGTTTCTTTTTTCAGGCCAAGTGGAAAGCGAACCAAAATTTTGTGTGAAGCAAAAGCATTTCCAAGTGATCAATATGCTTTGGAATCTCAAATTAAGTTTCACGGATTATCTATGGATCATTTAGTGGAAGTTGCTCCAAGAGAAGGAGAACATTTAATTCGAGAGGAAGATGTTTTGTCAAAAATCGAAGAATTAGGCGATGAACTAGCCCTTGTAATGATTGGTGGTGTGAATTATTACACAGGTCAATCATTTGATATGAAGACAATTACTGAGGCAGGTCATAAAGTTGGGGCAATTGTTGGATTTGATTTAGCTCATGCCGCAGGAAATATCAATTTACAGCTACACGATTGGGGAGTTGATTTTGCCGCATGGTGTGGCTATAAATATTTGAATAGTTCACCTGGTGGAGTTTCCGGAATGTTCGTACATGAACGTCACGCAAACAAACCCGAACTACCCCGTTTCGCTGGGTGGTGGGGATATAACAAAGAATCCCGTTTTAAAATGGAACCCGGTTTTGTTCCGATGCCAGGAGCCGAGGGATGGCAATTGAGTAATGCTCCGGTGTTGGCAATGGCAGCACATTTGGCGTCATTGGAATTATTTCACGAGGCTGGAATGAATAGAATTGGAGCAAAAAGAGATGTTTTGACGACATTTTTAGAATTTGTAATTCAAGATGTTTCAGAGCGAAATAAAGAACGTTGTACCTTTGAAATCATTACCCCATCAGA
>JBIIHD010000136.1:0-4767 GCA_044236095.1 Crocinitomicaceae bacterium
CAGTTAAAATCTAGCCTTCCTATAACTGGACGTAATTACCGAACAAAGCGTTTTAAACTTCTTTTTAATAAAGGTCCTTTATTCTATTTGGAATTTAATTTCAGGCTCCTTCTTTATCTTTTATTTCACAAAGCAACAATCTTAGTATCAAATGATTTAGATACTCTACTGGCTAATTTCTTGGTTTCAAAAGTCAAAAAAGTGAAACTAGTGTATGACACGCACGAATATTTTACCGAAGTACCTGAATTAGTTGAAAATCCTAAGAAGCAAAAAATATGGCTAAAACTCGAAAAATGGATTTTCCCAAAACTCAAAAATGTTTATACCGTTAATGAATCAATTTCTGAAATCTATTCGGAAAAATACAAAGTTCCTGTTCATGTTATTCGAAATATTGCACCAAACTTTGTTTACTTAGATAATAAATCCAGAAAGGATTTAGGACTTCCGCAAGACAAATTCATTATTATCATTCAAGGATCAGGAATCAATAAGAGACGTGGTGCAGAGGAGGCAGTTGAAGCAATGAAATACATTGAAAACTCTTTATTACTAATTATTGGAAGTGGAGATGTTTTGGATGAATTGAAGTCAAAAGTAGAAAAACAGCAATTGACGGAAAAAGTATTGTTTTTGCCCAAAATGCCATATGCTGAAATGATTCAATATACAATGAATGCTGATTTAGGTTTAGCCATTGATCATACTGATATATTAAATCACAAATTAGCTTTACCGAATAAATTCTTTGATTATATCCAGGCAGAGATTCCTATTTTGGCAACAGAAATTGTTGAAATAGAGAAAATAATTGAAAAATACAAGATTGGTTTTATTTTGCATGAGGAGTTGACAGCAAGTTTCTTAGCAGAAAAAATAAATCAAATCAAAACAAATTATTCAAGGCAGATTAATGAACTGAAGCTCAATTTAAAAAAAGCGAAATCAATTGAAAATTGGGAAAATGAACTTGATAAACTCAAGGAAATTTATTCGAATTTGAATTAATAAATGTTAATTCCTTGTTTTAGGTCAAAAAATCACTTAAATTTGTATTCACCTTTGAGCAACGGCTCATTGATAAATGAAATAAAGTAGTAAAAATATATTGCGGGGTGGAGCAGTTGGTAGCTCGTCGGGCTCATAACCCGAAGGTCGCACGTTCGAGTCGTGTCCCCGCTACAAGGAAAAGCCAGTCAAATTGACTGGCTTTTTGCATTTCCAGAAGCGCTGAAAGTTTACTTTTAAAAGCGGATGGGAATGTAAAAAAGGAAGAACGCGAAGCGGTCTGAGCTTTTCCTTGTTAAGCCCCCAAATTACGTCCATCCGAAATGAAATGAAGGATATTCGTGTCCCCGCTACTAGAGAGAGAAAGTCGTCAGTAATGGCTACTTTTTTTGTTTTACAGTTATCCCGAACTTACACTTATATTGAAATCAAAGAAGAATTTCTTTAGCTTAAGTTGACCATTGGTGGTTGGCAACAAGTTATCGGCAACTAAAAACCACTTACGTTTGGATGTGTTACCAATTTTTGGTACATTTACTGTAATAATTATTGATTATGGGTAAAAACACATCGATATCATTAGGAGATTATTTTGAAAATTTCATCAATAGTGAGATTAAATCAGGGCGATATGGCTCTGTGAGTGAAGTAATACGAACTGCTCTACGTCTGCTCGAAAATGAAGAGAGAAAGCTCAATGAATTGCGTAATGCACTCATCGCTGGAGAACAAAGTGGATTCGTGGAAGATTTTGATCCAAAGGAACATTTAAAAGCTCTTCATCAAAAACATACCACGAAGTAGCACCGAAGGTAAATGAAAAAACTTGTTCTGCTCATCAGTTCCGAAGCACTTTCGGATTTGGAAGAAATATGGATCTACACACTGAAAAAATGGTCTAAAGAGCAAGCTGACAGGTATTACTCTTTGTTAATTGATGACATCGAGTTTTTACAATCTAATTATTATACTGGTAAGTCTGCTGAATACATTCGCCCTGGATATAGAGTGTCATTTGTAAAATCACATATCATTTTCTATAAAATAGTTGATAACCAAAAATTGGAAGTAATCAGGATATTGCACCAAAGCGTGAATATTGATAAATGGTTAAAATAGAATGTCTTTAACCCACGTCTAGCAAAGGAGCCATAATCTCTTTAACGAAAACCGATTATTAGAAAACGAAAATTACTTTTCAAGAACCGAATAGGTTTCTAAATAGCCCAACTCGAGACGTTCCATCTCCCCTAACCCCTCCCAAATCAGGCTTTGTCTTGACATATTGTAGATTTTGTCAAGGTTCGATAATTCGATACTCCTCTCTGCAATGAAAACCTGGGTCATTTGGCTCAGTTTTTTTTTGCTCTATAGAGGGGAGATTAAATTCAAATAATGGAATGAAACACTCTCAACCCTAACCCTTTGATTTTATACAATTCTAAATTTTTCATACCTTACAATTTGAAAAAAACAATTTTGATGAAAAATCTTAGGTATTTGATTCTTTTTACTTGTTTGAATTCTAGCGTGTATTCGAATGCTCAGGCTTTCGTTGATCTTGAAACAGGAGCATTCTTCACAAGTATTAATGATATTCGCAACGGCAATAATGGAACGTTATTTTCTCTGAAAAATACTTTTCAAACACCAGTAAGTCCATTTGTGAGGTTGCGCGTTGGTTATTTATCAGATGGAAAAAATTACTTTTCATTGCTTTACGCTCCCTTTAAAATTGCAGAAACTGGAACAATAGAAAATGATATACTATTTGATGGAAAAAACTTTAAAGCTAATATACCAATAGAGGTTATTTACAAGTTTAATTCTTACCGATTTACTTATAATCGAAGAATCATTAATAAGGACAATTTCAAATTTGGCCTTGGTTTGTCTGCAAAAATTAGGGATGCAGGAGTCTCGTTAAAGAATAGCGAATTTTTTAGAGAAAATTTTAGTGTTGGTTTCGTTCCTCTTATCAACCTATTAGCCAAATGGGATATATCTCAAAAAATGGCTATTAATTTTTTTGGAGAAGGCATAGCCGCAAGTAAAGGCAGAGCAATTGACCTGTCATTATCTGGAAGATATTGTTTTACTAAAAACATACAAGGGAACATTGGCTATAGACTGCTTGAAGGTGGAGCAAACGGATCGAATCGATATAATTTTATACAACTTCATTTTATCTTCGCTAGTTTAAACTACTCATTTAATAAAAACAATAAAGAACCATAATTAGTGAATACGAAATGGCTTCAATTAAAGTATCAAATGGTTTTCATAACTTCGATTTATGAAAGTCTTAATTTTTCTATTCATTTTAACAATTACCTTCTCAGCAAGTACTCAAACACGCTGGGAAATCGAACTTTCCAATAAGATTTCAGACACGCGAATGGGAATATGGAAAACTGGGGATTATTGCATATTCGTAGAGTTAGATTCAATTACTAACGATTTAATCCAAAATAAGGAAGGACATGCAAGGTCTTTTTACTATTACTGCGACAAAGATTCAAATCTGTCAGACTATTTCGAAGCTTCACTTAACAGGTATGATAGAGCAATACATAAAATTAAAAATGCTTCCAAAGGATTTGATTTGCAAACCTTAATTGTTTATGATGGGGCTGAAAACAACGATCTAAACAAAAGTAAGTCCAGAATAATTGAACGACTTATTAAACAATTTGTGGAAAAAGGCAATGCAATCGTATATTACAAAGGTCAGCGTATTTTTAAATTAACCTACTTATCGGAAGATTTAAATTCAGGTAATGCTACCGATTCAATGACTGATATCTTGAATAGGGGGTATGAAATCAAAACCTATTTTGACAACCCCGGAAATTGTATTTTTTCGGAATCTTATATCCTTGGGTGGTAGGCATATCTTGAATTTTGTTACTAATAAAATGCATCTAAAAATGATCATGTTTCATAAAGCACCTGTTTGATCTTTGATATATCAATTTTTACATAAGAAATAAACACCAAAAATTGAAGGACTCTCCCCTGGCGTTACTTCTTCAAGACACTGTAAATGTTATATAATTTTTGAATAAACCCATTGAAATGAAGTTCATCCTTAGCAGCTGAATATTCGGTTTCAAGTTCGGTTTCGCAGAAGTACTTTTCACTCGTTGATTGAATTAACCAAAACTTTTTGTCATAATCTAACGTCCAATTAATAGCCTCTATGTCATAAGGCTGCTTTGAAAATACCCCCTCGAATGAATTAAACGATTTGCCATAAGTGCGAACAGCAACAATTTTATCGTCAATTACAATAAGACTTTTACCATTATCTGGCAAAAGAGAATTTATTGGACATCGCACATAAAACTTTTCTTTATCATAAAATTTTTCATCATCAAATGAATTTTGAATTAGTAAACTGATCACTTTTTCTCCTTCTCTTTCAAATTTAATTTTGACCAATCCAGGAAGAACCTGAACATCATTTTCATCAGGGTATTCTTTGCAGGTAAACGGTTTGCCATAGTAATAATATTCACCTTCTTCCATTTTTTCAAAGGCACCATTGTGCCCTTTTTCTTTTGCTGAATTAAGTTGATTTTTGATGTATGTACTTAAATTTTGATAATAATCCGCTAAACCTTTGTATTCTGTTCCAAAATTGCTCGTACTTGTTCCTAATTCATATTTCAGAGATTCCGCCTCAAAAAATTCTTGAGCACTTGAATAGGGTTTACCAATGCCCTTCCCCTTAATAAAGGTACCACTTTGAAT
>JBIIHD010000137.1:0-4757 GCA_044236095.1 Crocinitomicaceae bacterium
CAAATGAAATTCTATTAGGAGAAGGATATCCTGCTAAACATGGTTTTATTCCGGAGATGTTCGGTTTTGTACCTGATTCCTCCTATAAAATTCCTTTTGACATACAGAAGGCTAAAGATTTACTTGCTGAGGCAGGTTACCCGAATGGCGCAAACTTTCCTGAAACATCTCTATGGGTAAATACTGTTGAGGGGAGTTCTACTTACCTTTGGACCAATGATGTTATAAATCAACTTAAATATAACTTGAATGTAAACTTAAATATAAAGCTTTGTTCTTTCAAAGAGCGACAAGAGGCAATTAAAAAAGGTGAAGCTACTTTCTGGAGGTCGGGATGGATACCTGATTATGCTGATCCTGAGAGTTTTATGAGCATTTTTTATAAGCCTTACATTGAAGTTAACCCATTTTTGGGATCCGTATATAGTTCTAATACTAATTTTAACGAGCTTTATCAAGCCTCTCTTCTAGAAAAAGAATTGGCAGAAAGAAATCGATTATTAAATAGATGCAATAAAATATTAATAGAAGACGCACTTATCGTTCCAGTTTTTTCAAACGATTTTTTTGCTGTTTTAAATCTTAAAATTCGCGATTTCATTGTTAACTCAATCGAAACGATGGATCTTTCGAAAGTTTACATCAAGGATATTAAATAACTTTAAGAATTTCATCAATATAGTTTAATAAACTCTCACGACCATGCTTTGACGTGCTAGAAGTTGCAAATACAGGGGGAATTGAGGCCCAAGATTTGGCTAATTCTTTTTTATATCGCGTTAAATTTCGACCATATTCTGAGCCAGAAAGTTTATCCAATTTTGTAAATACGATCGAAAAAGGAATCTGTTTTTCTCCGCACCAATTCATGAATTCAATGTCAATTTTTTGAGGTTCCAAACGTGAATCAATTAGGACAAATAAATTGACTAAGGATTCGCATTTAGTTAAATAATCTACTATGAATTTCTCCCAAGTTGCACGATCCTTTTTGGATGCTCTTGCATATCCATAACCCGGAAGATCAACCAAATACCAATTTTCGTTGATAATAAAATGATTGATTAATCTTGTTTTACCTGGCGTGCCCGAAGTTTTTGCTAATTTTTTATTGCCAGTCAACATGTTTATCAAGGAAGATTTACCCACGTTGGATCGACCGATAAACGCAAATTCTGGTTTTCCATCTTTAGGCCCTTTCTTATAATCCGTGGAAGAAATGACAAACTCTGCTTGTTTAATATTCAACATCTTCGTCAAAGTTAATGAAATTAATTGCTGTTCTTCAATGATAAAAATTAGTTGAGGAATTATTGAAACGGAATTTTTACTAACTTTGTTCTTCGATGAAGGGTCTCATGGCCGAGCGGTTAGGCACCGGTCTGCAAAACCGTCTACAGCAGTTCGAATCTGCTTGAGACCTCTTAAATACAATTAAACCCCTGATTTTCAGGGGTTTTTTATTGGGGTTAAATTTACAGGGCCATAAATAGGACCATAATATGAAAAAAAAGTAGCTTCGATTTGATCAAAATGCGATCAAATCAAAAATTTGGAAATAAATACGATCGATTTTCAGAGAATTTTTTACTGCTCCTCTCGATAAAACATTATGAATTCTTCGCCTTCATTATTTAAAACAGATACTCGATTAGCAGCTGTTGAACCAGAGGTAGTTGCAATAGACCAAACATTTTCCTCTAGTAATTTATATTTTGTTTTATAGTCTGTTTTATACTTTTGCATCGTTGCATCGTCAATTGGAAAAACAAGTGTTGCAATACAATTATCATAATCATCTATGTAATGAACCACCGCACCAAAACTAGCCTCTCTTGAAATGTAATAAGTGCCATCTTCCGCTAAGCCATCCATGAACTCATAATTTTTCGCTACGTAATCATTCACGATTTGATCCTTTGTAGATCCAACTTTACTTTGGCCAAAAGACTGAAAAGACAAAAGGAATATTACAAGGCTAAGGGTTGTTCTTAAAATTTTCATCGGTTTAATTTTTATTTTGACTCTTAATATTACAAAAAGTAATGAGACTTACGTATATTAAGTTTTGATTTTCAAAAAGCACAATCTCAAACTACCGGTGAAGATACTTATTTTTTATTAGTATTGCGTTATTTACAGCATAATTCGTCTTGTAAATGTAAAATTTGAGCCCGAATTAAGTTGTTTAGTAGTTAACATTTCTAAACTCAACGCAAAAATTTAAGTGCCCTTTAGCTGTTGACACAAAAAGCCGAGCATGATGATCTTCCAAAATAGTTTTAATAAAACTCATTCGCACTTTCATAGAGTGGTCAAAATCAAAGTACGAATTAAAATCTGTTTTATCATTAAAAACAGACTGATCAAACTTAAGTTTCCTATACTCCAGAACAACTGTTTTTTTATTTTCAAATTCTTTATATTCGATTACCAATTCAGAGCTTTCACTAAATACACTATGATCTTCAACGATTCTATGAATTCCATTCCACAACTGGATTAATTTAGTTTGAATTCCATAGATTTTAGAATTAAGAAACGAACCATCGCCTCTATCAATTGAATATCTGATTCGCGACTGTGAAAACACCATGTTAATTGAGTTGAGGATTAAAATATTCTCCTTCAGTTCTTCTTGAATTTTACTTTGAAGAGATTGTACCTCTTGTACAACTTGTCCCACTTTAAAAACCCCATCATTAATAATCGAAACGAAAGTGTTGCTTTGGTATAAACTATATAGCTTTTGAAGACAATCTTCAATACAATTTATATTATTTAACTTACCTAAAATTCGAATTTCAAGCATATTTAATTTTGCCAAAATTTGAACGCTGTTCTTTAAGTTATGGTATTCCTGTTCATCAATGATTTTTAAAATAATTGTCATTCGACTTCTTAATTCCTTTGAGTTAAGCAATTCAAATGGCATTTTCAAAACTTCTGCCATCTCCCCAGAAATATTAAACTCCGGATCAATTTCATTTAATAGTATTTGAATTTTTTCTTTATGATTATCCAATAATGCAATTGATGCATTTTTAATATTTGCAAGTGGAGTATTCATTTCATGAGCTAATAGGGAAGCCATTTCGCCTAGCATTAAACTCTTTTCCTTCTCTTGAATTTCTTGATTCAACAAAACATTTTCCTTGGTTTTTATTCTTACTTGCTCCTCCAACGTCCTATTAATTTCAATAATATCTTCTTGTAATTTTTCTTTTTCTTCTTGTTCTCTTAATTTATCAATTCTGTTGGCCACAAGTTTTGAAATCGTATTCAAAATTCTAAGATGTCTCTCGGTGTAAAAGTTTTTTTCAGAATGTTCAGAATCAATTACCCCAATGACTTCATCATTGAGTTTAATCGGAACAGCTATTTCAGATAAACGCATGTTGTCATCTAAAATGTATCTATCATCTATTGAAGTATCAGAAATGATTTCAGCGATACCGGTTTTTGCAACAGTGCCAACAATTCCCTTTCCAATAGGAATCGTTATTGGATTATGGATGTCAAAATCTATTGGGTTTTTTGGCCCGTGAGCCGCTTTTTGAATGAGCATTTTATCTTCTTCATCTACTAAATAAATCACGCAATCCTCAAATGAAAGTTTTGCAATACAATCTTTTGCAACACCCCAAAGTACTTCATTTACCGAATTTGCCTTAAATAAATTTTGAGCAAAAAGATTTATCGAAATTTCTGTATCTAATTCATTTTTACGTTCTCGTTCGGCTAAAACTCTATAGGTAACATCGTTTATAAAGGCAATTCCTCTGTGCTCTGCTCCATGATCAATTTGAGTCAATGAAACGTCAAGAAACAACTGATCATCTCCTCTTTTTGACGTCATATCAAATCGAAACTTTAACAATTCATTATTTTTGGGAGTAAATAGATGAAATAGAATTTTATCAAAATTACTTTCATCTGAAAAAAACAGAAATGAAGACAAATAATCATTTTGCCGAATTAAAAACAATTTTTCTGCCGCTGGATTAAATTCAACCACTTGACCTTTAGAATTAAAAACTACAATTGCATGATGAGATGAATTGAGTATTTTTCTATTAAATTCTTCATGGGCTGTTAGTTCCTGAAGCGTATTTTCTAGTTTCAAAGTACGCTCAGCCACCATCTTTTCTAGTGAGTTTTTCTGAAGTTTTAATTCATTAATTTCAGTGGCAAATTGAATGCTTTTAATTTCTTTTTCTTGTTTAGCTGTTTTTATTTTCTCTTCGATAAAATAAAATTGTTTGAAGTATTCAACTGCCTTTTTAAAATCACCAATTTTTTCAAAATAAGTTCCTAAAACTCGATTATACATAGCTTCTTCATCCAACGAGGTTTCTTTTTCACCTAGAAAAAAAGCTGCTCTATCAAAAAAGTCTTTGGCGAATTCTAAATTATCTGCTTTCATTTCAATCATGCCTAAATGCATGAGTGAAATAAATCTTATAGAATTAAATTCTATTTTTTCAGCTGATTCTACAGCGCATTTAAACCAATGGGACGCGTTTAAATAATCAACCATTGAATAATAAGCTTCTCCTAAATTTGATTGAGCGACTGACAAAAGACGAATGTTTTCCGGGGGCATTTTTTCTAAACATTCTAACAAAAACGGCATAGCCTTCTCAAATTGACCTAATTTAATGTAGGTGTCTCCCGTATTATTCAACGACCTTGTATATCCATCTATATCATTTAGTTCCTTTCTGATTTTTAAACTTTTCAAATTTACCTCCAAT
>JBIIHD010000138.1:0-4756 GCA_044236095.1 Crocinitomicaceae bacterium
AATCAGTCTTTCCTGTTATTACTTTTTTTGAAAGTTGATTCTCCCACAAATCTATATTTTCACCTATTGTGAGATTTGGAGAAAAAAGTAAAACCAACCCATTAATTATTAAATCAGATTGTAAAGGCATAAAATAATTTTTTGGCAAAGTAAGCGACAAAGCCAAAGTTCTATTCCTATTCAAGTAGATAAAATCTGAAAGAAATTGAGTATCTACCATTTCTTGTTTTGGAACTTGGTAGCCCAATTTATTCAAATTATGTCTGTAGGTTTCACTTTGACAAAAATCCAGATTAATTACTTTTACATCCTTGCGTTGATTGAATTTTAATTGATTGTATAAAGAACCATAAGTATCATCAAAGCTATGGGTTATTAAAGTTGAATTGGTTGGCACAGACATCAGTAGATCAGAGCCATAATCTATGAAATTTTGATCCAAATAATTATTTTGAATCTGTAGTTCTAAAAAATTCAAGGTTTGAGCAGAATCTGCTTCAATGACTGAAAGTGCCGTAATTTGCTTTAAAACGTCTTTATCATTGGGATTTTGTGAAAATGCTTGATTGATGTGATAACTATTTTCTATATTGTAATTTCCAGCAATAAATTTAGTTAAATGATAATTAAACGATGTTGAATCTGTACTTTTCATCTCTTGAACAAGCTGATCTACTTTCAATTGCTGTTCAGAATTGGGACTTCGTTGATTTTCTCGTGTTCGAACTGTATTTTGGATTGTTTTAAATTCCTGAAAACTTTTCAATTCAACATTGACATCCTCTTCACTTTCTATTTTTAATTCTGCCGTTGCTTTCGTTCGTTGTTTCGTTTTATTTTTTGATTTTCCGCTACTTTTATCTTTCAAATCATTTACTTCTTGAAGTTCTTCCTTTAGTATTACAACTGAATCTGCAAAATTTGTAAAACTTTCAATAGTAATTGAATTTCCATTAGAAAAATTGGTGGTGTTCACAGAAGCGGGAACTGAATTTTGATTTACATTATTGTTTTCGTTTCCTCCTTGAGCGATTAATAAATTTGAATAGAAAACGATTAAAATCAAAGATATAAAATGACGCATTTTTAAAAATTTATTTCGGCTTACAACCTTATTACTTAAAGGTTCAATAAATATCGAAAAAAAAAATGTGAATTGAAAGATTTATTGCAATTCCATTTCAGGAGCGAAAAGAAATTTATTAGGCGAGACAAGATTTGTCTTAACGGCATACATAACAATCCCAGCAGTGTTTTTCACTCCTAATTTTGCCATTATATTTTTTCGGTGCGTGTTTACTGTATGACTGCTTAAAAATAAAAGTTCAGCAATTTGCCCATTCGTGTTTCCTTCTGCAATTAGTTTAATTATTTCATTCTCTCTTTCTGACAAAGTGATTGATTCACAGGTAAATGAATCGAAATCAATATCATTCACATCAATACAAGCCTTTTGTATGGTTTCTAAAATTTGACCACAAAAAAACTTATTACCCCTTTCTGTTTCTTCAATTGAATTCAATATTTCTAATAGATCACAATCTTTTTTAACGTAACTCGTGACACCATAGCGCAAGGCATCAACAAGAGTTTGTGCCGATTGATCAGGAGTTAAAGCAACAAATTTGACCTTTTTATTACTAGACATGATTTTAGGAATAACTGAGATATCAAAACCAGGGGCTGTGAAATCAATTAAAACAATAGCTTCTCCAAAACTTTTAATTATAGCCTGTAATTCTTCATTATTTCGAGCCTCTCCAACGATTTGACAAGCGGGATTAGAACTAATAATTGTTCTCAATCCTATACGAATTAATTCATTGCTGTCTGCGAGAATAACGTGCATTTATTTAGAATGATTTTAAACAAGGCAAAATTAAGTAATTCCAAGTTAGGATAAAAATTTGTTCGGAAAGTTTTTTATCAGAACAAACATTTATTCCAATTTTGTAATTTTGACAAAAATTAATTCAATGATAAAAAAACTACTCGTTACTTTCTTCACTATCCAGATCCTATTTTCTTTCGGTCAAAATGAACCATTTAATTTTACTGGATCTCTAAATGCAAATGGATGGATAACTCATAGTGGTACTGCTGGTCAATTTCAGTCTTTATCAACTGTTTCAGATTGTCAGAATAGCTTGTATTTGCAAGGATTAGAACCTGCAACTGGTAATCGTACAACATTTACAGCAGGTAATTCTGAGGATGTTAATAAAGCAATTACAGGAATAACGGGTATTGGTTATTATTCTTTTCTGCTTAAGGTTTCAAACACTACAGGATTATCAACTGCAGGAGACTATTTTACAGGTTTTGGTGGGACAGCAGGAGCATCAGTTACTGTTTTCGCTCCTAGAGTTTTTGTAAAGGCAGGTGTTACCCCAAATACATTTTCTCTTGGAATTCAAAACACAACAGGGGGTACACCTACACCGACCCCTACATACTCAAATGAATACCCTGTAGGAACAACCATTTTGGTCGTAATTAAACTAAATGCTACTACTTCTCCAATTCAATCTTCACTTTTTGTGAATCCAATAGCTGGTGCAGTTGAGCCAACGGCTACAGTATCTAGTTCATCAGGAACCAATGCCTTTGCAAATTTCGCCTCTATTTTTTTGCGTCAAGCAGGAACAGCAACTTCTGGAACTGGAAATCTTCAAATTGATGAAATCAGAGTAGGTTCAACTTGGGAATCTGTTACTCCTTCATGTCAGCAGATTATTACATGGTATCCTGATAATGATTCTGATGGATTTGGATCACCATCTCCAATTATTCAGTCTTGCTGTCAGCCATTAGGTTATGTTTCTAACAATAGCGATTGTGACGATGCAAATTCATCCATTAACCCGAACACTGTATGGTATGCCGATAATGATGGAGATACTTATGGTAATGCAAATGCAATATTCACTGGGTGTGTCCCACCAATCGGATTTGTGCTTAATTCATCTGACTGTGATGACAATAATCCAAACTTAAATTCACTTTCCAGTTGGTATCAAGATTTAGATCAAGACGGCTATGGAAATCCTGCCGTTTCTATTTCAAATTGTGGCCAGCCATCAGGTTATGTTGCTAATAATACGGATTGCGATGACTCAAATGCGTCTATAAATACGAATGCAACTGAAATAGCTGATAACATTGATAATGACTGTGATGGGCTTACGGATGAAGGTTTTGCTGTTTTAACTTGGTATTTAGATAATGATCAAGATGGTTTTGGAGGGTTAGATTCAGTTCAATCCATTCTCTCTCCTGGAGCAAATTATATTTTAATTGATGGTGACTGCAATGATCAAAACGCGCTAATAAATCCAAATGCACAAGAAATTTGCGATGGTTTAGATAATAATTGTGACGGTCAAGTGGACAACGGTTTAACTTTTACAACTTATTATGCTGATGTTGATGGAGACACATATGGAAATGCGTCCGATTCAGTTGTTGCATGCTCTCAGCCAACTGGTTATGTTTCAAATAATACGGATTGCAACGACACAAATGCATCAATAAATCCGGGAGCAACGGATATTCCGGTTAATGGAATAGATGAGGATTGTAATGGAGCCGACGCGCCTCTTGTTCCATTACTACTTGGTTTGTATGAATTTACTCAGGCATCAGGCTGTCCGGTTACCGCAACTTCTGTAACGTCTCAACCGAATGGAGCAACCTTTGGTAATTTTGGGACTCAAAATACAACTTGTTCGCCCGCAGCAAATGTATTTAATAACAGTGGTTGGAATTTAACTCAGAATTTGGATAGCACTGAGTTTAATGAATTTTCAATTCAAGCTTCAGATTGCAAAATATTCAATCTAGACAGAATAGCATTTAATCATCGATGCAGTGGTACTGGCGGAACCCCGACTTGGAGCATTCGATCAAGTTTGGATAATTTTTCAACGACCATAGCAAGTGGGATTTCTGGTAATAATAACAATGTAAATTTAGACGATACAGTTTTCTTAAATTCAAGTTTTCAAGGAATCTCACAAGTAACTTTTAGATTTTACATTACTGGAATCGGTCAACCTGGATCTACTTGGAGAATGGACAATGTATCAGTCTATGGGAATATTTTATCTGTAAACCCACAACTTTACTTTGCTGATGGAGATGGTGATGGATATGGAAACCCATTGGTGGATAGTTTGTCATGCTCGGTTCCACAAAACTACGTTTTAGATAATTCTGATTGTGATGATGCTAACAACCTAATCAATCCATTGACTGTTTGGTATTTCGACAATGATGGAGATCTAATTGGAGATTCAACTCAAACATTTATCGGATGTTCTTCCCCAGTTGGTTATGTGTTAGATGCAGGAGATTGTGATGATAATAATATGCAAATTACAGGACCTGTAACGTATTACTTGGATAATGATGGTGATACTTTTGGAGAAACTTCATCGGCTCAAACTTCATGTCAAAATCCAGGTATTGGTTTTGTAACGATTGGTGGCGATTGCAATGATACGGATCCATTGATTAATCCGAATGCAATTGAAATTTGTGACGGGATTGATAATGATTGTGACGGTCTTGCGGATGATGGACTTGTATTCGCAATGTATTACGTGGATGCGGATGGTGACGGATTTGGAGATGAAACAACAGGCGTTGAATCTTGCTCTCAACCACAAAATACAATTACAACAGGAGGTGACTGCGACGATACCAACGACCAAATTTATCCGGGTGCGACAGAAGTATGCGACGCAGTTGATAA